>DSDW01000024.1 GCA_011048515.1 Campylobacterota bacterium
CTCTATATCTGTTCTCTCGTCAACGCCCAACTCAAAAGGAGGATTTTTATAATGGCACCTGTATTTCCCGTCATTGATTTCCATATCTTTGTGAAAGTGCCCGAAATGCCATTCTTTGCACTCAACAACATCATCTATATAGTCTAAAAAATTAGCTACCGAACATTTCGCTTTTAACATATCATCGGTAAACCTATTAACATATCTGGCTGGACAAGTATGGGTCAAAACATAGTCGTATGTTTTACCGTGAGTCTTTATTTCATCTAGGCATGATTCGGTTTCCTGAAAAGTCAATCTCTCCTGCCTCCACCAGGACACATCCTCTATTCTGCGTTCTCTGTCGATACTTTCAGCTCCGCCGATCGCTAAGATCTTTTTATCATTGATCGTATATACGCCGCCGCGTTTCAAGAAGTAAATATCTCCCGTGCTTCTTTTAAGAACCCTTACTTCGTTACCCCACTTTTTCTCCACAGGAAAAGTCTCAATAACATTGTAATTTTCATGGTTTCCAAGAACTACAGCCAAAGTGTAATTTTTCTCTGATAGCCAATCAAGCCAATATTCCTGTTCTTTGTTTTCGCCGATCGGATACCATACCCAGCCAAAATCTCCCAACTGTATAAGAACATCATTTTTTGTCAAATTCTTTTGTTCGGGAAAGTTTTTGGCATTTAATTTTTGTGTATCTGCACTCATGCCGTGAGTATCACCACATACAAATATTCTACCACTCATATCTTTCCTTTTGCCGAATAAGGGATTGTATCATTTTGAGTTTTAATGATATGAACTCTGGTATATAAATTTTGTAGTATTTCATTGTACTGTAGCATCTCTAGTTGGAGTTGCCATTTTCGGTTGTCATATTGTTCATTGTTATTTCTCCGGTGAGGAGCTTGGATAGGAGAGAAGAGTATGCCACCTTCTGCCTCTATTAAGATATGTACTTTCTCAATTGAGCTTGGCTGCCCCTATGTTCCTCAGAAAATACTGCTCATTGTCGTCAAGCACGGATTGGTTGGTTATTTGACCGTTATACAGGATGTGTCTCCTGTCCTCTCCTGTTTCTGCAAAGAAAAACTCAGGGTTGGCTATATCCTTGAAGAGATTTTGGAGTTTCGGCAGGTCTCTGTTCCCAAGCTCCGCTTCTGATCTGTCTCTCAAAGCCGTCAAAGGTTTTTTGGTGAACCCGAAACGCCTCTGAGACACATCATGCTCCAGGTGATCATGCTCAGAGCCTCTTGTGATGGATTTCATGGTGGAGGCACCCAGTACGACACCTTCGGGCGGGAGTGAGGATTTGAGTTTGGGTGCGGGGCCCTCCGATGTGGACCCCTCTGCGGTGACATCGCTCATCCTTGTTCTCTCTATGGGGTCTTGGACGGGGATGGTGCGGTCGTTATATCCTTCTTCCTTTTGTTCTTTCTTTTTAAATTCTTTATTATCTTGAGTGCCCACCGTCTGCTCCTTTTTTTAGTTTCTGTAGCTGTTCCCGCTGTTTCCCGGCATCGCACGCTTGATAGCCGTTTCGCTTTCGCTTATTCTTGTTGCGAGGCTTCGTATCTGCGCATTCATGTTGTCGTTGTGGTTGGTGATGGTTCTTATTACCGCACCCGCATTGTTCACTATGTTGTCCGTGTTCACATCGTGCATTTCATGAAGGCTTTTCACAATCTTGCGATACAGCTCATCGATCTCCTTCTTGATATCGGGCACAACGGCGCGGTAGATTTCCTGCATCTGCTTTGAAGAGAACCCGACCGTAGTCTCCTCTACAAGCTCCGCTCTTCCTTTGAGGATCTCAAGACGGTTCAGAAGAGTTTCCTGCCCTTCAGCGGTGCTCAGCTCCTTGCCGCTGTTGTCCATGATATTTTTTGCGTACCTGTCAAAGTCCTTCACCCCGTCCATGATCTCCTTGAAGTAATCGCCCATGATCATATCGAACGCTTCGTTCATTTTTTGTATCTGGCGGGACTGTGCTTCGAGTTTGTCTCCGTGCTCTTGGAGCATTTTGTTCTGCTCGACAACCACAGTGTTGATCTCGTCTAGTTTTGAGAACAAGGCAGCGGCAAACGCTTTAAATGACTCCTCATCATTAATGCAGTGGAGATTCTTGATCATATCGTCTGGATGTTCTGATCTTTCCTCCCGCCGGAGTCTCCAATCCGATGATTTCGACTGTTCTTTAACTTTACTCATAAATCTTTCTAATCCGTATTCTCCCATTTTTAATCCTTTTATTCTTGTATGCTTTGGATTATAGCAAGCATCACTATAATGGTCAAGAGAAGGGCTATTCTTTTTTCGCTTTCACGCTTTCGTGGGAGTGTATACGGGAACTTCATCTACCAAACCCTCTCAATATCTAATAGACCGTTTATCCCTTCATAATCTAATGATATTTACGCTCTCTTGATTGGTAAAGATCGGTATCCAATTAAGTACTTGTACAGGTTATAAGGTGCGGATGTGTAGGTTCGTATATTTTGCACCCTAAGGGTATTTCCTCGCTTATGCTCACGGCATATCTGCTTCTTCCCATCGGATGATTATAGCACGATTCATTCATTTTCGTATGCAGGTTCTCCTATACACTCCCACGAAATCGTGGGGGGCGAACAAACATACCATGAAGGATTTCCATGCGTAACAAACTAAAAAAAAGGGCTTCATTCCCCTTACAAAACTATCACCTTCCCCTCATCCAGGCTTCTGCGCCCAGCCTCCAATATCTTTGTGACGTTCAGGGTATTTTCTTCGTTGCCATGTTGTACGTGGTATGCATATGCAAATATTATGATACTATAAATCCTATAACCCACCTATCGGTGGAGTTTAACATCTTTGAAAATCCAACATGCCATGATGGATTCCCACCTGAACAGGGGAACCAAAAAAAATGAACAATATAAAATATACTTATTTACTAATAGATAAAACAATTTTTTTGTATTATCTATACTATTTTAGATATATATGCTAGAATATTGGTATGAATATCATGCAGCTAAGAAAAGAGATCACCACATCGGTATTTACCCATGAGAGACTTGAAACACTTTTGTCCGGTTGGGTCAATAATGTCAATGCCAAGATCTCCTACATGGTCAAAAAGGGAGAGCTTATACGTCTGAAAAAGGGGATATATACCTTTGGAGAAGAGTACCTGCAAGAACCTGTTGATCTGATCACCGCAGCCAATATGCTCTATACCCCTTCTTACGTTTCGTATGAATATGCACTCTCCTACTATGGACTGATCCCGGAGAGGGTTTATGAAGTGACCTCTGCAACACTGCACAGTAAAAAGAGTTTTGAGACCCCGATCGGACGATTTACCTACAAGCCGGTACCTGTGCAGGCTTATTCGTTGGGTATAGATTGGCTTTATGACAGCACTAACGGAGGTAAACTGATCGCCACACCGGAAAAAGCTCTGTGTGACAAGATGCGTGCAGACAGAGGGATCGGTAAACTTTCACAGGAAAAACTCTCAGAGTATCTGATGTATGATCTTCGCATTGATTGGGAGGAAGTCATTGCCTTGGATGAAGCACTGATCTCGCAGATCGCTCAGGCATACCGTTCATCCAACCTTGCCAATCTTGCCAAACTCATTATCAAAAGGAAACAAAGTGTCTAAACCGATACATCCTGCTATTGCCAAAATGCTTGAAAAATATGACCTCTCGAGTGCTGAAAAAACCTATGAAGCACTTCGTGAAATACTTCAGGAGATCGTACTTCTTGGACTGGCCCGTGGAGGTTTTTTTGATCATGCACTTTTTTACGGTGGTACGGCTCTGCGTATCCTCCATGGCCTGGACAGATTCTCTGAAGACCTTGACTTCTCTTTGATAAAGGCCGATCCTGATTTTGACCTTGTAAAGTACGAAGATATCGTAGTGGAGACATTGCAATCATTCGGATTTGATGTACAGATAGAGCTAAAAGAGAATAAAGGAGCGATCAGGTCTGCTTTTCTCAAAGGAAATACCGAGCAACACCTGCTTAACATCGAAGCCCCAGAAGACATTGTCCAGAAATTTGGTCAGGGCAAGCTCGTCAAGATCAAACTGGAAGTAGATACCCATCCTCCGCTTGATTTTAACAGTGAGAAGAAAACCCTTTTGACTCCATCGCCGTTTATTGTCCATTCGATGACACTGCCTTCTCTCTTTGCAGGGAAAATGCATGCTATTCTTTGCCGAAGCTGGGTCAGCAGACCCAAGGGGCGTGACTGGTATGATCTTGTATGGTATATCTCCCATGGATATGAACTGGACCTCAAACATCTGACTGCCAGACTCAGACAAAGCTGTGACTGGCAGAAGAAACAGCAACTCTCTTTGCCAGAAACGATCGATCAGGTATATTTACTGGAGATATTGAAAAAACGTATCGAAGATCTGGATATCAATGCTGCCAAAAGAGATGTAGAGGTGTTCATCTCCGATCGGAGAGTGTTGGATATATGGAGCAAAGAGTTTTTTACGGATCTCATCGAAAAAATAAAATTGTTTTAGATTTAGGTATGGATTCCACATTGGGAAATGTGGAACCAGAGAAGAGTCTACCTCCTTACAAGACTATCACCTTCCCCTCATCCAGGCTTCTGCGCCCGGCTTCCAGTATCCTTGTGACGTTCAGGGTATTTTCGATCGTAGGCAGTTCCTGGTTGAAAGCGGCCAGTTTTTCAGGTGCCTGGGCAAGCTCTGCCGATGAACGTACAAAGGTCTCTATACTCCGGTACCCGTACCCCTGCTGTCCGGCAAATCTGCCGTCCCTTGGCGCGTATTTCATAAAGAGGGGGTTGGCACTCTTGTATCCCTGTTCATCTGTGGATATCCCGTATCCTCTGTGTGCCTGGTCGATGGTCACCTCGCCCCTGTGCCCCATATAGAAAAACCGCTGCTGGGAGTGCACATCCGAAGGGGGAGCGATCCATGAGGCGGTATGGACACTGGTACCCAGTGCACCGCTTTGCAGGTTTTCCCATTGTACCGTGAGCGTGATCGTATCTTCCACCTCTCGCCCCAGTTTTCTGTCCGCCACACCCGTCGAAGCCGTCGCCACGACCGAGACCGGCCTGGCAAAATCCTGTACCGCCCAGCAGAGCAGATCGATGTGATGGGCATTGAGGTAGTAGCTGATATCCGAACTGATCCCCGCCCAGCCCGCAAAGGTATCCAGCTGCGTCTTTGGCTGGCTCATGTAGCTGTGCATGAGTGAAAAGTCCCCGAAAGTGCGAATCTGATCGACCGCATCGGCATAGATCAGGTCAAAACGCTTATGGACCTCCAGCATCAGCAGAAGCCCTTTCTCTTTTGCGAGTTTCTGAAGCGCGATATGCTCCTCTGTCGTTTTCACAAGCGGCTTGGCTACCAGCACATGCATCCCTGCTTCCAACGCCTCTTTGGCGATCTTGAAATGAGTATCATCGGGGGTGAAGATCATCACGCATGAACCCTCCGGCATCTTCAAAAGTGCCTCACGGTACGCCTCATCGCTGAATCCCTCCTTGGGATGCGCCTCAAAAGAGGTATCAAGCGCAGGATAGGCAGCTTTCAGGTTGGTCTCAAAATGCTCCCGTATCAGCGCAAAACGCTTGGCATCTCTTCCTGCCAGGTGTATTTCTCCGACCAGCCCCCGCGCTCTCATATCAAAAAGGCTCAGTGCGATCACCCCAAAGCTCTTATCTGACTTTGCGGCCCCCTCGTCCGAAAGCCCGGTCACATATTCGCCGATCCCCACAACCAGTACATCAATCATTGTTATCCTTTACAAATATCACATCTCCCGCTTCCACCCCAAGGGCTGCCAGCTGTATCTTTGCCCGCTCATCTTTAGAGGCCATTTTCATTTCATGGTACGCCTGCCGTTCCTCAGAACTCCACTCAGTGTCCCACTCCACAGAGTCCAGCTGTATCACCTTGGCGTTCATACTGTAGGGTTTGAGACGCTGCAAAAGGGAGATCGTCACCACCTCCTCTACACCGCCCGGGACATTCTCGTAGTTGCCGCTTGAGACAGACAGGAAACCTGTCAGTGAAAGTTTGCTCAGGTTCCAGATCGCCAGGGTATTCCACGGCGTTGTCCACCCATCGAGCTTACAGGTCTCCCCCTCATCGCCGTGCCCTTCACAGAGCCTTGCTCCCACCACCAGCGTATTGCCGTCAAGATGTTTCTCCAGCCGCTCCATATCCTCCAGGGAGATCGTCACCTCGATACTTTGGAAAAGCAGCTCTTTGGCCCCCAGTGAGAGTGCTTTTTCGACCATCATATTGAGCGGCTGCGTGTAGCTGATCCAGGGATCGATGTAAAAGAGCTTGATCTTCTCGCCAAAGCCGTAGAGGATATCCTTCGTCGCTTCAAAATAGTGCCTGTCAACCACCACGATCAGCAGATCACAATAGTTCAGCACATGCTCGCACCACTCCCTGACATGATCGACATTGATCTTGAGAGTGTCATTGGTGGTATGCAGCCTTGTGGCAACCATTCTCATTGTTTCCCCTTTATACCCAACACTATCGTTCCCTCTATGATATCCTGATAGTGCTGCTTTTCCAAAGGCTGATAGCCACTATCAAGCAGAAGATAGTGCGGCATCTCTAGAAACCTCTCTATCCCCTCTTTTGCCAGGTGTGCCTTCTGTATCTTCAGTGTAGATGTGGCAGGGTGCTTTTCTCTCTGTATCCGGAGGAGATAAGGGAGTGCGTAAGGCGCCACCCTCTCTTTCAACTTTTCATAGAGGTTGTTCGCCTCTTCTACGCCGAATGGTTCGCTACTGACCAGGGAGGCTATCCCGATCTTGCCCTCGATATAAGGCAAGGCGATACCGTAAACCACCACCTCATCGAAACTTCCTGCACTGCGTATCGCCTCTTCCACATCCACACAGGCGACGTTCTCCCCCTTAAAGCGGTAGGTATCTCCCAACCTTTCTACAAAAGTAAAGAACCCCTGCGCGTTGCGTTCCAGCAGATCGCCCGAACGCCACCACAGGTCCCCCTCTTTAAAGAGGTTGCGCACCAGCTTCCTCTCATCCAGACGCTCATCCATATAGCCGCGATACTTCCCGCCTGGCACGACAAAGAGTGCTTCTCCCCGGTAAGGGCTTGGTTTCAACTCCTCATCGACCAGTACCATCTCCTGGGCTTTGGGATCATCAGGCGGGAGGTAACCGCAGTAGCCCGAGATATCGAACCAGTTGGTCAGTGCCCCGGCAGGCATCTCCGTTGCGCCGAAATGTTCGACCACATGTGCGATACTGTAACGTCTGATGACCTCTTCCCACAGACTCTTGTTCAAACCGTTCCCGAAGATCACTTTGAGCGATCTGTTGGGGTTTGCACCGCCTCTATCCGCACTGACCAGATAGCGCCAGAGCTCCCCGATATAGACCATATGGCTGCATCCGTAGCGGTTGATATCTTCCCAGAAGTGCGTCACCGAAAACTTCGGACGAAGCACTGCCGTCGCTCCGCTGAAGACCACTGCTGAGAAGGCAACGGCCAGGCCATTGCCGTGATAGAGCGGCAGAGAGATATAGCAGCTGTCACTGCTATCCATCCCCGTGCGAAGTCCCCATGCCACCCCGGCACCGATCATACGGCGGTGGGAAAAGAGTGCAGGCTTGCTTGGGCCGCTGGTACCGCTTGTGAATATCACAAAGGCAGGATCATCCAGTGTCGTCGGATATACCCCGTATCTTGGCTGATACTTCTGCTCGCTTTGTATGATCTTCTCGATCGCATGATATTCCAACTCTCCAATGGGATCACCGAACACGGTACTGACTGCCGTGATCTCTGCCAGTTTGACCAGCCGCTCCTGCGGCTCACGGGTATTGAAAAGTATCGCGATACGCCCCGCTTTGTTGATGCCGATCAGTGCCGCCATAAAAGCAAAGCTGTTGGGGTAGTGCAACCCGATATGGTGGTCATCGGTTGTGGCAAGGATAAAATTTTTGATCTTCTCAGACGCCTCATCGAGCTCTTTGTAGCTGTATGATGCTTCTGTCTCCACCTCCGTGATGACACTCTTTTTCTGTGCCTTTTCGGCTATACGGCAAAAGAGTGCCGTCCAGTTGGTTGTCTTCTGAGACTCGATCTCATTCCACTTTTCAGTCTCGGTCTCCGCCAGACCATAAAAGAGCTTTTCAAGCCCCTCCCTGCTGTGATGATAAGTCTGTATCTTTTGCAATAGTTCACTGTTCATTGGGTGGAGTATAGCAAAAAGAGCTAAGAAAATTGTTGCATCACTGCAACGTTTTTTTCGTTACGATGATATTCGTCATAATGTACCTGACATGAAACTTCAAGTCAACTATGGATTCCCACGATTTCGTGGGAACAAAGCAAAAAGGAAATCTACAGACTGATCGCAAAAAGACAAAGACACAGAGACAGGCTTCATGAATGGATGTATCAAAGTCAGGAGAAGACATCGGAAGCATGGAATGAACTTGATTGACATCAATCCAGACAACACAGCTTCAAGCAACAATATAAAAATGCGTTAGAGTTTGATATTGTGATAAAATATTGCAAACAAAAAAGGGAAAAGGAAGAAAATGAAAACTAAGATTACAGCATGGTTAGCGGTTTTGATGCTTATGACGCTTATGGTAGGCTGCGGAGGAAGTGGAGGAAGTGGAGGAAGTGGAGGAAGCACTGGGACAACGGTTTCGGACCCTACAACAGAGCCTACAACAGAGCCTACTCCAGAACCTACTCCAGAACCTACTCCAGATGCCTTGCCTGTTATTACCATTAACGGGGAGGAGAATGTAACCGTTGAGGTCGGTTATATATATACGGAACTTGGTGCTGAAGCCATAGACAATGAAGATGGCATCTTGTCGGTTACGATCACAGGGGGTGTTGATACCCAAACCCCAAATACTTATGTTGTCAGATACAGCGCGACCGACTCAGCCGATCAGACCGTAGAAGCGGAGAGATATGTCACCGTGGAGGAAAACGCAACCAGCACCGCAACCGTTGTCGATCTTCTTGCAATCTATAGTCAAGGTTCGGTGGATGCGTATGGCGAAGATACAACAACGAGGATTTACCATATGATTGCTTTGGCCAACGAGGTAAATAAGGCAAGCGAAATCGACTTAAAGTATGAAGTTGCTCACATCCAGCAATACGACCTAGACGATTCGGGCAATAGCGGTGACGTTCTCGTCACCGTAACCGAAAGCGAGGAAATTGGGGGGATAAGGGATGCGCATAATGCCGACCAGATTATCTCCTTCAAAATGTATAGCAATGACGATATGTGCGGAATAGCGTGGCTTAACGACGGAGGCTATAAAAAGTACGGGGTATCTAATATTAGCATTGATTGCCATGATTCCGTTGCAGCGCATGAACTTGGGCACAATATGGGGCTAGGTCACGCAAGAATCCAAAATGACACTACACCAATCAAAGACTATGCGTATGGCTGGGGCGTGGATAGCGAGTTTGCTACAATTATGAGTTACGCGAGCTATTTTGCTACCAATGCGTACCCCAAAGAAGTGTTGGTCTACTCCAACCCTAATCTTGACTGCTATGGTTATGCGTGCGGAGTGGAAATCGGACTTCCGGAACAGGCGTATGCCGCGCAGGCTATCAGGGAAATGAAAGAAATAGCAGCGGGGTATTCAGAACTATGAAAAAGACAAATACTATACTCGCAATTGCAGGTATTTTTATCTTGGCGGGGGGCGGGATCTTTTATGGTCTTGCTTCATCAGGAGAAACAACAGGGAACAGCGCGAATGAAGTTGTCAGGAAAACCTCTGAGACGCTGAGCGCTCAACCGACAAAAACGCCTCATTCTTTGGAGCAAGCGAAGATCAAGCAGGCAAATAGCCCTGTTTACATTGTCAAAAAAGGAGAAAGGGTAGAAGATGCGTTTGAGTACGCAAGTGTTGATGATATGGAAGAAAAAATTCCGTTCAAGAAAAATGTTAAACCAATTGAAGCCTTCACTCTAAAAACTGGTTCTATCAAAAAATTGAGAAAAGGCGACACTATCGTTCTTCCGGAAATAAACAATATCGAGTATGAGCTAAAGGTATCGGACAGGCAAAAGAACGCTGACGGAAGCATCACACTCAGAGCAGAGATCGTAGATGATGATTCAATCAGTTTTTCTTTGATGACAGAAGGACAAAATACAGCCTTTATTACCCTAAGTTCCCCGGAGGGTACATATCAGTTAGAGGTATATAACGGTAATGGTTATGTGTATGATACGAACGATATTAAGAGAGCGAGGATAGATTACTCAAAAACTGATGCGATGCTTCCGCCTCACGCTGAACACACAGAACACAGGGGACATGAGCATTGATTTGCTTTCATTCTTGACACCTCATCAAAATGAGAGGGGTCCCCTCCCTCTCCTAGGAAATCTCATTTATTTTTAA
>DSDW01000021.1 GCA_011048515.1 Campylobacterota bacterium
AAATCACTTGAATATCGGTTAACCTTTTGTCCCAACGCTTAAAAGATCATTTTTAATCAAAAGACTAAATAAACTTGACATAAAGTGACTAAAGTTTGTATAATTAAACAGAATTGCATAAAGAGGAGTATAGCAGATGAGTATTTTAGAAAAACTGACCAATCAAATGCAGGGTACGATAGAGTCCGGAGTCTCTCTGGCTTTGCATAATAAAAACCAGGAAGTGGAGCCTATCCATCTGATATGGGCGCTCTTGACAAACACCCAATCGATATTGCACCAGGCACTCAACAAAATGAATGCGGACAAAGCAGCGATCGAGCTTGAGGCAAAGAGCCAGGCCCAGAAACTGCCGTCTGTATCCAGCGTAACGAAAGAGAATATCAGGCTTTCATCAAACCTGGTACGCTCATTGCAGAGTGCAGAGGGTGCCATGGCAGCGCAGGGTGACCAGTATCTTGCGGTGGATACATGGCTGACAGCCAACGCGAATGAGGGCTTTATGAGAGAGGTAATAGGAAAATACCTTGATATCTCCGAATTCAAAAAGACACTGGAGGCGATCCGCGGAGGTAAAAATATTGATTCTCAGAGCGGTGATGAGACACTTGAAGCGTTGGCACAATACGGGATCGATCTGAATCAGAAAGCCCTGGATGGCGCACTTGATCCCGTTATCGGCAGGGACGAAGAGGTACAGCGTATGATGCAGATACTGATCCGGAAAACCAAGAACAATCCTATCCTGATCGGTGAGCCGGGGACAGGAAAGACTGCGATCGTCGAAGGACTGGCGCAGCGTATCGTCAACAAAGAGGTACCGCTAAGCCTTCAGAACATGCGTGTGATCAGTCTGGACATGAGCAGGCTGATCGCGGGTGCCAAATACCGCGGGGAATTTGAAGACAGGCTCAAAGCGGTGGTGGATGAAGTCAAAAAAGCGGGGAACATTATCCTTTTCATTGATGAGATCCATACCATTGTCGGCGCAGGAGCAAGTGAAGGGAGTATGGATGCGGCCAACATCCTAAAGCCGGCACTTGCGCGAGGGGAGCTGCATACGATCGGTGCAACCACACTGAAAGAGTACAGAAAGTACTTCGAAAAAGATGCGGCACTCCAGAGACGTTTCCAGCCGGTCAAAGTGGATGAGCCGACGATCAATGAGGCCTTGCAGATCCTTAGGGGGATCAAAGATAAACTTGAAGCACACCACAATGTTACGATCACTGATTCTGCGCTGGTCGCTGCTGCAAAATTATCGGACCGTTATATTACCGACAGGTTTCTGCCGGATAAAGCGATCGACCTGATCGATGAAGCTGCAGCTGAGTTGAAAATGCAGATCGAGAGTGAACCCACGGATCTTGCAAAAGCAAAAAGGGATATCTCGACACTGCAGGTAGAGAAAGAAGCACTCAAGATGGAAGAGAGCGAGAAAAATACAGCACGCATTGCAGAGATAGAAAAAGAGTTGGCAGACCTTGAAGAACACAAGATTACGCTTCAAAATCAATTTGATAATGAGAAACAGACCTTTAATGATATTGCAGAGGTAAAGAGTCAGATCGATACACTCAGAACACAGGCAGAAGCGCTGAAACGCGAGGGAGACTTCTCTAAAGTAGCAGAGATAGAGCATGGACAGATCCCGGCACTCAGACAGCAGTTGTCCGCACTTGAGGAGAAGTGGACCATGATGATGAAAGAGGGGACTCTGCTGAAGAACTCCGTCGATGAAGAGATGATCGCCAGCATCGTAAGCCGCTGGACAGGTATCCCGGTCAATAAAATGCTTCAGAGCGAAAAAGAGAAGATCCTTCATATCGAAGAGGTGCTCAAAGAGGAGGTCGTAGGGCAGGAAGAAGCACTGAAGGCTGTTGCAAGAGCGATCAAGCGCAATAAAGCAGGACTGAGCGATCTCAACCGTCCGATCGGCAGCTTTATGTTCCTCGGTCCCACAGGGGTCGGTAAAACACAGGTGGCCAAGACGCTGGCAAAATTCCTCTTTGATAGCGAGAAGGCGCTTATCCGTATCGATATGAGTGAGTATATGGAGAAACATGCCGCTTCCCGTCTGGTAGGTGCACCACCGGGGTATGTGGGTTATGAAGAGGGCGGACAACTGACCGAAGCGGTACGCCGCAAGCCATATTCGGTCGTGCTATTTGATGAGATAGAAAAAGCGCATCCCGATGTATTCAACACGCTGCTTCAGGTGCTGGATGACGGACGTCTCACTGACAATAAGGGTGTGACGATCGACTTTAAGAATACGATCATCATTATGACGTCAAATATCGCTTCTGACAAGATCATGTCCATCAGTGATCCGGTAGAGCGGAGAGAGGCAGTTCTGAGTGAGCTGAAGCTCCATTTTAAACCTGAGTTCCTTAACCGTTTGGATGACCAGGTGATATTCAACCCGCTTGACCTGGAAGCGATCACGAGTATCGTTGATATCCTTTTCAAAACCATTCAGGCGAAGCTTGCAGAGCGTGATATTACGATCTCATTGACGCAAAATGCCAAAGCGTATATCGCTGAAGCAGGGTTTGACCCGGTATATGGCGCAAGACCGTTGAAACGTGCGCTCTATGAAGTAGTCGAGGATCGATTGGCTGAACTGATTCTTGAAGATAAAGTGGTAGAGGGAAGTTCAGTGGCATTTGATGTACAAAACGGGGAAGTAGTAGTCAATATCTCTTGAAGAAAGCAGAGTTATTGCTCTGCTTTCCCTTCTCCCTCTCATGCAAAGAGTAAAAAGAGATACCGTTATACTTTGGAGATCTCGATACCCTGAAGTTTGAGTTTCATATCGCTTACGATCGTTGCATTTTCAAGTGCGGTTTTTTCTGTGATAAGCCCCTCTTTGACAAGTTCCAAAAGCGCTTGATCAAATGACTGGGAACCATAGACCTGTTTTCCCTCTTCGATCGCATCAAGAATCTCTTTATCTCTCCCCTCGGCAATCAGGGTTGCGACACGCGTCGTGTTTTTCATCACTTCCACTGCGACTACACGGCCGCCATCCTTACGTCTTACAAGACGTTGAGAGACGACACCTGCAAGTACGGAGGAGAGTGTCAAACGTATACGGTTTTGATCGTTAACCGGGAACATGTTGATGAGACGGTTGAGCGTCTCTTTTGCATCCAAAGTATGAAGCGTTGAGAATACCAGGTGTCCTGTACTGGCTGCATGAAGCGCCGTTTCCAAACTCTCCAGGTCACGTATCTCTCCTACAAAAATGACATCAGGGTCTTCTCTGAGTACTGACCTGAACGCATTTTTGTAAGATTTCGTATTGTCTCCGACACCTCTTTGCGAGATCAGTGACATTTTATCATGGTGGATGAACTCAATAGGATCTTCTATCGTTATGATATGCTTCTTTTGTGTGCTGTTGATCCTGTCTATCATCGTTGCGATCGTAGTGGATTTACCTGATCCCGTCACACCGGTCACGAGGATAAGCCCTCGGGGAGTATCGGCAAGCTCTTTGAGTATTTCGGGAAGCCTTAGTGCTTCAAACGAGAGTATCTCCATGGGAATCAGACGGAAAACAATACTGAGCCCATCGATATGATAGAAAAAGTTGACACGAAAGTGGCTCTGCTCATCATAGGTATAGTTAAGATCAAGCTCTTTGGCCTCCTGGAGGATTCGAAAGTTTTCTTCTGAGAGTATAGACTTGGCTACGTTTTCTATCTCTTCTACCGTACATACCTCAGTGTCCAAACCTAAAAGTTCACCATCTTTTCTATAATGGACCTTTGAACCCGATTTAAGGTGGAGGTCACTTCCATGGTTTTCAATGAGAAATCTCAGATACTGATCTAAATTTATATTCATCTTTTCATCCTTCCATACTGCATTCGTCTAATAATAACTTATAAAGAAAGAATTTGCAATAGTTTGATGAATTAAGAAGGGGGAAGATTACAATCTTAGGCACCGAGTCGTGGTTTTGTTACGTTGGTAGTCGTCTCAATAACATTTTTTAAAAGGAGGAAGAATAAAAAGTCTTCGGCACCTAAGATGTAAGACAATTATACCTATTTAAGATAAAATTAGTCTTAATTAAAATAACTTTTCATGATTTTTTTTATAATTTTTAAAAATCTATTTCAGACCAACCAGTGTTCAAGGTTAAATATATCCCTGTTTGCAGGCATTGCATGCCATCCGTTGGCTTCAAGATACATCATCTTGTCTCCGAAATATCCCACAATATACAGCTCTTTATAGATCGCAAAGGCACCGGAAGCAAAAGTTTCAAAGATCTTTTCATAACTTTCTGCTGCTTTATAGTAATGAAAGTCCATACTGTGCAGCGCAATGATAGCACTGTGAAGATAATCGTTGTTTAACATACTTCTGCTGACATGATAGTAGGCAGGGTAGCTGATCAGCGGTCTATCCATCAGTTCTTTCACGTAAAGTTTCTCTTTTTTATTTCTATACATAGGGGGAAGTATAGGGAAAAAGAGAGAGAAAGAAAAAAAATATTTCAAATTGTCATATCTTTTCCAAAGCTAAGGAGAGTGGAAGGGGTTACCAGGAACCTCCGCCTCCGCCTCCTCCCCCGCCGCCGGAGAAACCGCCGCCACCTGAAAAACCTCCGCCTCCGGTTTTGTTCGAAGGGGGCATGGCAGAACGTTCTACCGATGAATTGAAGCTGTGCAGGTTGGCAATATTCCCGTGATACCAATGCGGTGCAGCTACACTGAGCAATCCGTAGAATGAGAGCCAATGTTTGGTTTCGCCAAACAGGACTGCATAAGGAAGAAGCTTTTCAAGGTAAAGAGGGTCTTCCTTCAGGCGTCTTCTGATCTCATCCTCTTTCACTCTTGCGATAAATTCCTGCAATCCTAAAAGATGCTTGCGTGCATAGGCCCCTTTTTGCGTGAACCTTCCTATTTTTTTATAGGTATAGATCAGTGCAAAGAGGAGTATGATCAGGACCCCGAATGGACCGGTAAGGAACTCTAAAATACTTAGATGATGCTCGGTAAAGAGTACAGTAAGCGGTGTCATCCCCATGCCTGCAAAAAGGATACCGAAAATTTTGTGAAAGATGCTTTGCCCCGAAAGGGCGACGGAGAGTCCAGCCGAGCCAAAGGCGAGAGGAAAAAGCATAATAAAGATACTCTCAACACCATAACGTGTGTAAAAAGTGTAGAGGAGCAGGGCGATAAACGGAAGCAGAGAGAGGATGCTCTTTGACAGGAAGTTTTTTCTAATACGTTGCGGGTTTTCCAGCATGTACCCATCCGCAACTACCCAGTTGTAGAGTTTTTCATTGATCTCCGAAAACCCTTTTTGCAGCGTTTCGGCTTTGCTTCTGGAGCCCTGGGTGAAAGTGAAACTCTCTGAACCTTTGAAGAGTAGATGATCCAACAGGTATCTCTGGTCCATGCCAAGTCCCCTGCTATCCATTTTCGTACGTTTCAGCACGGGATCGGATGAATCGCTGTTTTGATAGATCTCCAGATATCCTTCTTCTGCCAGCTCCAGTACGGCTGCAGAGAAGTCCTTGTTGTCTGCGAACCTGTCAAGTACCAGTCCCGCTTCCAGGATACTCATCTCTTTTGGCGGATAATACTGTACGGCTGTTGCACGGTTGTCAACAAAACCGGTATGTTTATGATATATTGTTTTAAAGTAGAGCAAAAAGCCTGCAAGTACACCCCACTGCCAGTATCTCAAGATCCAGTCAAAAAATGAAGGCTCCAGGTTCTCGCGTCCCTTTTGATCCAGCCTGTCGGCGGGATAAGCCAGTTCGACGGTTGCACCTTCATAGGGGTTCAAATGAGAAATGCTGACCTGTAGATGCGAGGGGGTGTTCCATTGCGAGGATGCAGAGGAGGTAGCCGTACCGTATCTGCCTGTGTAGGTAGAGAGGGAGATATCGTAGCTTGGCAGTGATGGGGGCAGATAAAAGTTGGCCTGGATATGGTTGATGGGGATCTGCCAGCCTGTCCCGACAACATTCCACCTGATCGCATCTTCATCGCTATGTTGTGATGCGGGAAGTACGCCCAGCTTAACCCGGTATGAGATGGTGTAGGTATGTTTTCCCGTGACATAGGTTGAAGACGAGCCTATCTTGAGGCGGATCAGCTTTCCTGCTTTGCTGGAATGCTGTGACAACTGATCCCAAGCGACATCTCCTCCGTCCTTTTGTACGGAGAACTGATAAAGACCGATATCTTTGGTGACTGAGCCCACTTTGATCTGGGAAGGGATATCGCGAAATATCCCATGCTTTGAAGCGTTTTCAAAGTCATAGACGATCGTTTCGGTGATGGAGAGTTCACCGCTTTGTTCTACGGTGACATCGACCCTGTAGTTGTCGATCTTCTCTGCGAAGAGCGATGTAAAGCACCCCAGCAGGAGCAGGGTGATTACAAAAAAACGTTTCATGGATTTTAGAGATCGATTTTCGGCATCGTATTGACGGCAGCAGCTTCGCTTTCATCCAGCTCGAAGTAGTCACGTTCTGTGAAGTTGAATTTCTGTGCGATATAGAGATCCGGGAATGAGTGCACTTTGGCATTGTAGTCCCGTACGATGGCATTGTAGTAGCGTCTTGCGTTCTGTATAGCATCTTCGATATGGCTCAGCTGATTTTGCAGATCAAGAAAGTTGGTGTTGGCTTTGAGATCGGGATAGGCTTCTGCGAGCGCAAAGAGTTTCCCCAGTGTCCCGGTCAGCATATTGGCTGCGGCTGCTTTCTCCTCAATACTTTTTGCTTCAAGCCCCTGTTGTCTGGCTTTTATGACTTTTTCAAGTGTCTCCGCCTCATAGGTCTTGTACCCTCTGACCGTATCAACCAATGCGGGGATAAGATCATAACGGCGTTTGAGCTGTACATCGATGTCTGACCATGCAGCATCGATACCGGCTCTGAGCGAGACAAATTTGTTGTAGATAATGATCAGATAACCGACCACACCGACGATGATAAGCAATACAATATTTCCAAAACTCATTTCTACCCTCCCTACTGAATAGTGTGTGGTTTATTATACTATAGTATTCGCTTTTCTTGGATATGCTAACCGAAAAGTTTTTTCATCGCGGTAAAGAAGACTTTAAAGAGTCCTTTGTTGCCTACTATCTGATCGATAAACTCATCATAGGAGAGACCCTTCTCCTCGAGGAAGCCGACAAGGTATTTTTCTGCCCCTTCCATGCCTGACTGTGCTTCGATCTCCAGAAGTTTTTGATAAAGCGGTTCAACCGTCTTTACTACATCTTTTGGCGCCGCTTTTCTAAATGCGGTATATCCTGTGATCTCATTGGTGAGTTTGTCTTTTTTTGATTCGAAATCGGTGATGACCCAGTAGTATCTTCCGTCTTTGGCCATATTTTTTACGACCGCCATGATCGATTGTCCCTTCCGGATGCGGTCCCACATCACTTTAAATACGACCTGGGGCATATCGGGATGACGAATGAGGTTGTGCGGTTTGGCAATCAGTTCGGCTTCTTTGTATCCGGATATCTCCACAAAGTAGTCATTGCCATAGGTGATGACACCCTTCGGATCGGTTTTGCTTACGATATATCTTTTGGGATCCAGAGTGATCTGTTCATTTTTAGGGGGTGGCCTTTCCATCTATGTTTTTCCTTCCAATCTAGCAATATTTTGCGGTGGCATTATATAGAAAACTCATTAATTAAGAATGATAACTACAAATATTACTTATTTAATTGCTTGATGAACTATTTATGATAAAATTTCATCAATACGATTCTCAGGAGGAATGCTATGGGTAACAAGGAAAAGCTGATAGATGAGTTGAAAGCGTTTAACCTGCACCATGATAAGAGATTAAAGGTGATGGAGAAAGCAGTGAAGGGACTGGTGCCACAGAAAGAAGCCTGTGTGAAGCTTTTTGACTGTCCGATCCATCAATGGATGGAAAGCAAAAAACCGCTGCTGAACAAAATATACGGTAGTGAAAACATTAAAGTCCTGGAGGCACGTCATGCGGAGTGGCATGAGCAGAGCGACAAGGTATGTGAAATGCTCTCGTCAAAAAGCGAGAAAAGTAACAGTCTCTTAGGTAAAATGTTTGGCAAAAAACAGGATATTGACGAAGGTGAACTGGATAAGGCAATGTCTTATGTGATTGACTTAAAAGAACTCACGGATACGATAGATTCGAGCTTTGGGCGTATGATCAAAAGAGCCAATGCGATCCAGAACGATATGTTTGAAGAGAAGCGATCCATGGCATACGACCTGAAAGACAAACTGGTCATCGCTCTCTCCTCCCGAGCACTGTTTGATCTGGAAAAAGAGAATCGGATCTTTGATGAAGAGGGGCTTGAAGCCTACTATGACTATCAGCTGAAGCATGAAGAGAGCCCCCTGGAGGTCGGCACGGCATTCAGGTTTGTCAAAAACCTGCTTGCCATCAACAAGAGTTTTGATGACAAGCTGATCGAAGTGATCATCCTCTCACGAAACAATGCTGCGACAGGGCTTCGTATCGGACGTTCCATCGAGCATTACAAGCTGGAGATAGAGCGGAGCGGATGGATGGCAGGGACACCGGTGGCAAGATACCTGGATGCATTCAAAGTCGACCTTTTCCTCTCTGCGCATCCCGAGGATGTCCAGGATGCGATCAATGCGGATGTGGCAGCTGCCACGATATTGCCGCATAAACCCAGAGCCGATATCGAGTCGGATATGGTCAAGATCGCATTTGACGGAGATGCTGTGATCTTCGGCGATGAGAGCGAGAAGATCTATCAGGAAAAAGGGCTTGAGGCTTTCCTGGCACATGAAAGAGAGAATGCAAAAAATCCACTCAGCAAAGGTCCTTTCTTCAAGTTTTTGAAGGTCATCTCCGATATCCAGAACAGGTTCCCCATGGAGAAGTCACCGATCCGTACAGCACTGGTGACTGCACGCAGCTTTTCCACACACGAAAGGGTACTCCGTACACTTGATGCCTGGGGTGTACGTATCGATGAGGCATTTTTCCAGGGAGGGGTACAGAAGTATGAAGTGATCAAAGCCTTCGGAGCGGATATCTTCTTTGATGATCAGGATGCTCACTTGCAGTATACAACTCAAGACACTCCTTCGGCGAAAGTGCCCTACAGGTATCAAAGTCTGATAGAAGAATAGTTTTCTCTGGTATTTGATCACCTTTATTGAATCTTAAGAGGAATCGTCCTATAATTATTATGTATGAAAATGATTTGAGTTTTTAAATATTATTTGTTGTGCCAAACTTGTTGCGAAGCAAGGACGGAAAGCCACGGGTCTCAAGCAGACAGCCGGGTTGCCAGATACCTCTTCACAGAATGTATTTTATGTTCTTGTTTCCCTCCGGTTTTATAGCCTGCATATAATATTTATTCAGTTTGTTGTGCCAAACTTGTTGCGAAACAAGGACGGAAAGCCACGGGTCTCACGCAGACAGCCGGGTTGCCAAAATGAATTTCTACGCTTCGTTTGTACAACAAAAAAGACCTCTTTATTGTTTGGTAGGATAATGATTACAGGCAATTAAGATGGTATTTAAAATGTGTTATAAAGGAAAGATGAATGAAACAACTCATAGCCGCTTTGGGACTCTCCCTGGGGTTGATGCTCTCCGGATGTGGAGGAGGAACAGATGGTACTGCCTCAGCTTCAAATACAGGAATGGTAGCACTAAGTCTGACGGACGCACCGACGGATCATGAAGAGATTACCGGTGTATTTGTCACGTTTACAGGCATTAAATATAAATATGCTCACGATGACAATGGAAGTGAAGACAATGAGAGTGAAGAGAAGTGGCAACAGATCGATCTTAACGAATCCAGAACGATTGATCTTTTGACGTTGCAGGATGGAAACACGACACTGCTTCAACACGTAGAACTTCCTGCAGGTGAGATCGAAAAGGTACGTTTTGTGCTTGATACTACAAAGTGTTACATTGAGATATTGGGTGAACCTACACCTTTGAATGTTCCAGGTGGTGAGGAAACAGGCCTCAAGTCTACCAATGGATTTATAATCCCACAGGGTGGTACGGTGAATCTCACAGCAGACTTTGATGTAAGAAAATCTATTGCTCCACGGGGACATACTGGCCTATATAATCTTAGACCAACGATCAGACTTGTCAACAATATCGAAGTTGGAGAGATCAACGGTACGGTGAACGTAGACCTAAATGGATCTAAAGCTATCCTCTATGCGTACAGTGATGGAACGTGGGATGACAATGAAACAAACACAACTGAAGATGGTCTTCGATTTACAAATGCTGTAGTGAGCACTGAAGTGAAAGATGGTGAGTTTGCTCTGCATTGGCTGACGACCGGTATCTATGATCTTGTATTGGTAGAACATAATATAG
>DSDW01000054.1 GCA_011048515.1 Campylobacterota bacterium
CTTATTAGCTACTGCATTAAGAGATATTTTTTTAACAGGTTTTCTTTTTTTAATAAAGTCTGGTTCATCCCCATCTAGCTTTAGCTTATTGATTGTTTCTATTCTTTTACGATTAGTATAGGCTTCGTTAATATTGTGAGATTCTAATCCAACTTTAACCCACTTCTTTTTACCCTCTAAATCTTTATAAGTAAATTCAAATGCACGGTCACCGTTTGTTAGTTCTCTGTAATATACACCTACATATTTTTTAGATTTGATTCGTTTTACCATAATATCGTGCTACCCTCTTGCTACCCTTTTTGCCAATTTTTAGCTATTTAGGTACATTTTTATAAAGTTTATAATATCAGAGAGTGTGTTTAAAAAGCCTTAATTAAAGGCTTTTAGAGGTTTATGAAGTTTTATGAATTTTATGGTTGTAATGATTGTCTATCATTAATACCATTTTCTATCCTCTTATTTGAGATCCACTGTCCAAAAAAAATCGATCCAGCCTGTCGCCTCTTTGACATACCAATCGGGTGCTATTTTAGCACTTTTTTTA
This sequence comes from Campylobacterota bacterium, assembly GCA_011048515.1. Classification (GTDB taxonomy): domain Bacteria; phylum Campylobacterota; class Campylobacteria; order Campylobacterales; family Sulfurovaceae; genus Sulfurovum. The sequence goes on from DSDW01000054.1 coordinate 548, forward strand.
TAAAAGAGCGAGGCGATCATGAACGTTATGTCCGGGTAGTGTTCACCCAATACCTTCAATACTTCTATGAGCGTATCTCCGCTGTCTACTATATCGTCAAGGAGTAAAACATGTTTTGCCGACCTGAGATCAGGGATATTGAATACCTCAACACTCTCGTTTTTCTCTATATCTTCATAGCCGATCGTATTGAGACTGTAGACTGCACGCATCTCATAATACTCGCCAAGCAGATGGGCCATCGTCATACCGCCTCTGGCGATGCAGAGGATCGCATCAAAAGGCTGATCGATCTTCCCGGCTAAGACCTTCAGGTCATCCCTGAACTCTTCATACGGATAGTAGACCCTATTCATAGATTTTCAACTCGTGATAAAGGCTGTCGCGTTCTACCGGAGTGAAGCCTGTATTTTTGATCATAGAGATGAACTCTTCGAGCTGCATTCCCTTGGCACTATCTGCCCCTGCGGCCGACTGGATCGACTCTTTTTCGATCGTCCCGTCCAGGTCGTCGGCTCCGAACTCCTGGGCTATCAGTGCAAGATTGATCGACGCGGTGACCCAGTAGGCTTTGATATGCGGGATATTGTCCAGCATAATACGGCTGATCGCATAGGTTTTCAGTACTTCCTGTCCTGTCGGGAAGTTGCACCCCTTGAGGTAGTTGTTCTCTCTTTGATAGACCAGAGGGATAAATGCATTGAATCCCCCTGTCTTATCCTGAAGATCGCGAAGGCGTATCATATGGTCGATACGGTGCGCCCGTGTCTCCACATGCCCAAAGAGCATCGTTGCGTTACTCTCCCTGCCTCTTTCGTGCCATTTCTGATGGATCTCGAGCCACTGTTCTGAGGTCACCTTGCCTTTGCAAAGATACTCACGCACCTTCTCATCAAAGATCTCGGCACCTCCGCCGGGCATAGAGTCTACCCCGTTTTCGATCATCAGATCAAGCACTTCGTCATAGCTGAGCCCATACTCCCGGTGCAAGAAATCGACTTCTGCCGCGGTCATCGCTTTGACGTGAAGCTGAGGATGTGCCTCTTTGATCTTCCTGAAGGCACCCATATACCACTCAAGGCCCGCATCAGGATTGTGTGCTGAGACGATATGGATCTCCTTGGCACCTTTTTTGACCGCATTGGAAGCGATCTCAAGCATCTCTTCATGACTCATCGTATAGGGGTTGGGGTTTTTGCGTGTCGCGGAATAGGCGCAGAACTTGCAGACATCCGCGCAGATATTGGTAGGATTCAGGTGACGGTTGATATTGAAATAGCTTTTCTTACCGTACTTCTCTCTGCGTATCGCATCTGCCAGTTCACCCAGCGTATAGAGGTCAAGGTCATAGAGCGCTTCACCCTCTTCCTGGCTTAACCGTTCTCTTCTTTTTACTTTTTCTATCAATTGATCTTGTTGCAACTGTGTCATAGGCTACCCATACACTCCACTCACACCTACTCTGCTCAATATTTCATCATCTTTGAGACAGGTGCGGCAATAGTTTTTGGTATTATACCAATAAAAGATTAGGGAGTTGAAAGTGGACAGTCTCAAAGCCGAGGTAGAAGAGCTTCTCTACAGTAATGCCGAGGATTTCAAGATCGCCAAACTACTTCAAGCCGACATCAAGCACTATCTGGAAAACCTTGAAGAGAGCTTCCGCACCTCGGAGGGTAAAGACTTTTTGGTACAGCATACCCGGAAAATCGACTGCATCCTCCAGCTTGTCTACAAGGTCGCGCTTCGTGCCATGTTCGGCAACTATGCACCGATGAAAAACTCCCTACCAGTTGCCATGATCGCACTGGGCAGCTACGGGCGCGAACAGCTCTGTGTCCGTTCAGACATCGACCTGATGATCGTCTACAAAGAGATACCGGGGTACAACACGCAGGCTTTTATCGAGAAGATCCTCTATATCCTCTGGGATACAGGGCTGAAACTCGGCCACCGTGTGCATACTGTCGAGGAGCTCTTTGCAGTTTCAAAAACCGACATTACGATCAAAACCGCATTGATAGAGTCACGTTTTATCGAAGGATCGAACTTTATATGGACATCCACGCAAAACGTACTTCAGCAGATACGCCACGACAATATAGAAGGGTTCATACAGGAGAAACTTCAGGAGCAGAAGGAAAAGCACCGAAAATATCCTCTGACCATGGAGCCCAACCTCAAAGAGGGTGTGGGAGGGTTTCGTGATGCAAACCTGGTCTTCTGGATAGGAAAGATACTCTACAATGTGGACAGCATCAAAAACCTTCCTGATACAATCATACCGGAACATGAATACAGGGCTTTCCGTATCGCACTGGAATTTCTCTTTCGTGTCCGTTCTGCGCTTCATCTGGTCACACAAAAAAAAGAGGATCAGCTCAGGCTCGATCTCATCCCGCATGTCGCCTCGCTGCTCGGATACGGCCATTCGCCCAAAGAGCTGATGCGATTCTCAAGAAAAGTCACAGAAAGTCTCAAAACCATGCGTCTTTTCAGCACTATCTGGCTGGAGCTCCTGACAAGAGCATTTCAGACCAACGATACCACCGGGAACTATCTCTATCCCGAAACGGAGAAGGATGATATCTATGTGCTCCTGGAACTGCTGGTGACACATGCCAACCGGACATTCACGGCACATCCTACACTGCTTCGCGCCCTGGTCAATGCAGAAAAACCCGAACGCCTGAACAAAAAACTCTATCAGAGCCTTGGAAAACTCTTCTATCAGCCTCATGCCTATCCCGTACTCAAAACCTTTTCCTATGCCAGACAGCTCAGCTATCTCCTTCCCCCTATGAAACGCGTGGTGGATATGCCCCAGTTTGACGGATACCACACCTATGCAGTAGATATCCACTCACTACAGTCGGTGAAGCATCTCGAAAACATCAGCGAGCCTTTCATCCAGTCTCTCTACCAGGCACTCAATCCGGATGAGAGAGCCATGCTTAAACTGGCTACGCTTCTTCACGATGCAGGGAAAGGGCGTAAAAAGGACCATCACAGTGTCGGGGCTTCGCTCTTTAAAATATTTGCCTCCAGACTGGGAATGAAAAGCGGGCTCATCGAGATGGGAGAAACACTGATCCTCTATCATACCCTGATGTCAAGAGTAGCACAAAGGGAAGATCTTCACAGCCATAAAGTCATCCTCAGGTTCGCTTCGCACTTCAAGACCAGAAAGATGCTCGACCTGATCTATCTCCTCACCTATGCCGATATGAATGCCGTAGGGGAAAATGTCTATAACTCTTTTGCCTCCAAACTGATCCATACGCTCTACCTGCAGGCTCTCGATACACTTGAGGAGGAAAAACTGCTGGATGAGACAGCCAAACGGGTCAAAAAAGAGCACTCGCTCAAACGCAGCCCCTACTTTCTCAAACTGACAAAATCACAGCAGGAGAAGATACTACGCATCCCCTCCAACCTGCTCTTTCTGCGCTACACGCCCAGACAGATCGTTGAGATCAGCACGCAGGCTTTTGAGCTGGAAAGCTATACCTTTTCCCTGCAAAACCGGGAGCATCTGAGCATAGAGATCATCCGCAAAACACCGATCAACCTGGGCTATCTGCTCGCAAAACTCTCCGATATGGAGATCCGCCATATGGATATCTACAAGCTCTTTGATGATACAAAATATTTCAAGATCGACTTCGAAGAGAAAGTAGATCCCGAAGAACTGCAGGCAATCGAACAGATCATCCATGACTCCTTTGTAAAGAAGGGAAGCCTGCTGACCAGAATACCGGTGATCAAGCCCGGAGAGATCGAGATAGACTGCGAACACTCACAGAACTACGGCGCGCTTTATCTGAATTGCCAGAACCAGAAAGGGCTGCTTGCCTATGTGACAGAAACCTTTGAAGCTTTGGGCATTGATATCCTTACCGCGAAGATCTATACAATAAAAAATCGGGCAAAAGATATGTTCCTCATCGAAAAGAATGGAAACTTTTGTCATAATACCGGCACTATTATGAAGAAACTTACAGGGGAGTAATCTATGTGCGGAATTGTCGGATATCTAGGTGTCAAGGAGAAGAAAGAGATACTGCTTGACGGACTGCAGGAGCTCGAGTACCGGGGATATGACTCAGCAGGCATTGCTGTCATCAAAGGCAAAAAACTGGACAGCTACAAAGCGATCGGAAAACTCGAAAACCTCAGGGATAAAACCCACTCTTTCCGCTCCGAGGGATTTGGTGTCTCTATCGGACATACGCGCTGGGCCACACACGGCAAACCTACAGAACTCAATGCCCACCCACATTTGGGAAAATACAGCTATGTGGTGCACAACGGGATCATCGAAAACTACCAAACGCTTAAAGAAGAGCTTACCTCCGAGGGCGTTCACTTTTTAAGCCAGACGGATACAGAGACCATTGTCCACCTCTACGAGAAGTATTATGATCAATCCAAGGATCCTTTCAGGGCTTTTGAACAGACCATTGACCGTCTGGAGGGGGCCTATGCGACACTCCTCATCTCCGAAAGCGCACCCGATACCATCTTTTTTGCCAAAAACGGCTCGCCGATGCTGCTTGGATTTGACGAGAATGAGATCTACTTTGCCTCTTCGGATACACCGATCATCGGCAAGGCAAGCGAAGTCTACTACCTCGAGGACGGTGAGTACGGCTATGCCACAAAAGAGACATTGAAACTTTTTAATGCCAATGGCGAAAAAAGCTTCACCAAACAGCCGCTCAAAGCCGACAAGACACTGGCGCAGAAAGACGGCTACCGTTTCTTTATGGAAAAAGAGATCTATGAGCAGAGCCGCGTCATGAGCGAGACGATGATGGGGCGCGTGCTTGAGAAGGGAATCAAATTTGAGGAGCTCAGTGACAGCTTCTTTGAAGGGATCAACGCGATCAAGATCTGTGCCTGCGGCACCAGCTACCACTCTGCACTGACGGCAGCCTATCTTTTTGAACGCATTGCAAAGATACGCTGCGATGTGGAGATCGCCTCGGAGTTCAGATATAAAGAGCCGCTGCTGACACAGGACACCCTCTTTGTCACGATCTCCCAGAGCGGTGAGACAGCAGATACCCTTGAGGCGCTGAAGATGGCGAAGCGTGCAGGCCTGAAAAGTCTTAGCATCTGCAATGTGGACAACTCCTCTATCGTACGGGAGAGTGATGCGGCGATCCTCACACGGGCGGGGATAGAAAAAGGGGTGGCAAGCACCAAAGCCTTTGCCACGCAGACGATGGTACTCTGGATGCTTGCACTCTATGCAGGACAACAAAAAAAGCATATTTCGGATGAAGTGTTGGCACGTGAGATCACCGCAATGCTCCATACCCCAAAAGCGCTTATCGTCACGGACACACTCCATGCAAAACTGCACAGACTTTCAAAACGCTACCTGCATGGGCATGGGTTTTTCTTTATCGGACGGGACATCTTCTATCCTCTCGCCCTGGAAGGCGCTCTGAAGCTCAAAGAGATCAGCTACCGGCATGCCGAAGGGTATCCGGCAGGAGAGATGAAGCACGGTCCCATTGCACTGGCTGACAGCGAACTCTTTACGATCGCACTGATGCCAAAGAGTATGCACTATGAGAAGATCAAGTCCAATGTCGAGGAGCTCAGTGCCAGAGATGCGACCATCTGTGCGATCTCGCCTGAACCGTTCGATCTGGCGGATGACTTCATCAAAACGCAGTATGATTCACATCCTATGCTGGAGTTCTTCGAGATGATGGTCGTCACGCAGCTGCTTGCACTGGAGATCTCTGTAAGATTGGGGAATGATGTAGATATGCCAAGAAACCTGGCAAAGAGTGTCACTGTGGAGTAACTACTCCTCAGTTTTCATTTCGATCAACTCAGCCAGAAGCTCTTCGATCTCCTCCTCATCCAGTTCACCACGCTTCAACTCTTCAACGATCGCAAAACACTCTGTACGCATCTCACGTAACTCTTCAAGATCCTCTTTCTGCTCTTTTGAAGCACTTTTCGCCTTGTCGATCTGCTCAAAAAGCTCATCGATCGCCACTTCAAGATCAGGGATCACTTCCAGTTCCAAAAGGTTTTTCAGTTTTTCTGCTGATGTCATAGTCATATCCTCGTATAATGATTCTCGTATTGTATCCAAATTATCACCAGAGATTTCTCACCGTTGATACTCCAATTGCACCATTATTGTGTTATAGTATAGGTCATGAAAAAGTTCGTCCTATTCTATCTGCTTGCGCTTGTATTGTTCTTTGTCCTCTTCTATGCGGATACGACCATCCTCTCCAGGGTGCTCAATGATACGCAGAGTTCCCTGACACTGATGATGCTTGAGCCTTTTTTGAAACCCGGACAGCTTCAGGGCATCGATATCATCATCTCGCCTTTCTACAGGATCATCATTACACAGGCATGCAACGGTATGATCCCTATCCTCTTCTACTTTGCAGCGATAGTGGCATACCCTTCAAAACTTTGGGTCAAACCGCTCTGGATGGGGGCAGGCTACCTCATCTTCACCCTCGTAAATGTACTGCGTATCCTTATTGTGGTTTACTTCGTAGAACAGAAAGGGGGCCGGGACAACTTCTATCTCGCCCATGACATTTTTGGAAATGCACTGCTGATGATCGTGGGGTTGGGGCTGTTTATTCTCTTTATCAGATCTTCCGGAAGAAGGCCAGAAACAACCTGAGATATGCTATAGCGTACCCGGAAAAGAATTCAATACTGGTATCTTATACCCGCGATGAAAGCCCTTCCCGGCAAGGGTGCACTGTCCTTAAGGAATGGGATGAGGGTATGCTATCTCAGTTTTGTCTTTCAATACAGTACTACAAAAGTTGAATAAATACACTATAATTAATTAAAATAAAAAAATAAACTTTATTATATATGATTAACTTATTAGAATATAATAGATAAAGTTTTTATAAGTTTCAGAAAGCTATTATTCGCACATGACATATAAATTAGCATATAAAAACGCCTTTTTTACATCTATGGACAGATTTTTTTATAAAACACGTCGCCATATATTAGGTATTTTATTTGCTTCTTTTATTTTCACCTTCGTACACTCGGCTTTTCACAATGATTTTGATCATTTACATGACACAAACTGTGCGGTTTATGTCCTAGAGCAATTCTATTACGGTGTAGATATCATCAATGTTGAACCCTTCTCTTTTGTTTTTCTGCCTTTTGTCTTTGACACGGTTGTAAGAGTCTTTTATCATTTTAAACCACATGCCTTTTTTAGTATCCGCGCACCTCCATCCTATTCCTCTTTATAATAACAAACCAAAATCTCGATCTATAAACACATTATAAAAATAATATAGGATATTTAATTATGCAAAAAAACAGAGTAATAAGTGCTGCCTCAATTTTGGCAGCGATATTCGTTCTTAGCGGTTGTAGCGGCAGTAGTAGTGATTCAAGAGGTTCGGAAAAAGAGCTTCCTGAGTTGGAATCAGATGGAAAAACTTTAGTATTTTACAGCGCTTCTACGAATGAGCAAAACGCTTATACCGTTGATGACGGTTCGGTTCTCAATTTACAGGGAGCAACAGATGAGGAAGGTGAAGATATCACTAAGTTCAACATGGACGCAGCAAATCATGGAAAACTTTTTGTTTGGATCGACAATAAGGGTGATGCAAACGCTTCAAACGATGAAGGTAAAATCGTTATGTTTGATCAAGACTACTCTTATGCAGAAGACGGTAATGCAACATGGGAAGATTTTTACTACCTTGGACATTTTCATAAACATGAAGATGAAGGTAAGGTAGAGTACCATTTGGCTGCACACAGCAATGATGAGTTCAATGTTACTGCAGGCGCTAAATATACTGCGATGCAACGTTTAAACACCTATCTAGCTGAGCAATATGCCTTAGAACAAAATCTAACCAATACAATTCCTCATGAAGCAAATGGGCTTTGTGGTTTTCATACATTCGTAAATGAAGAGAGTAAAACTTTTTACTTGGCTATGGGAAGAAATGGGAAAATGTATATCTATGATGAAAATATCTCTTCTGTTGATGAAACAGCACTTACCGGTGTCGATAACTGTATAGAAAATCAATTTGGTATGAGTTCGACAGAAGATGGTGTACTCTACTTCTCTGAAGAGACACAACAACTTCACCTGATAGATTCCCACGATGATGGTGTATGGCATGAACATACAACATTTGATCTTGAAGAGCTTCTCGGTGCAGGGAAAACAGCTGAGATGATGGTAGGGATCGCTCCGGTTACGGGACAATAAAACCATGACCACGATCACAATCAAGAGTAGTTTTCTACTCTCTCTTCTCATATCTGCAAGACTCTATGCACAAGGTATAGAATTGGACACTATAGATGTCACGACAGAAGCACAAGAGGATTTTTTAGACGACACCGCAAAAAAAGACACCAGTACCCTGGCCAAAGAGGCCAAGGGCGAAACACTTGGGGACTATCTCGAAGATGAACAGTTTGTCGATAGCGCGAGCTACGGTCCTGCCGTTGGGCGTCCTGTAGTTCGCGGTATGGATGGATATCGGGTAGGTGTAACAAACGGAAATGTGATCCTCAACGATCTCTCTGCGATGAGTCAAGACCATGCCGTAGGTATAATGGCACGAGCAAGTGAAAATATAGAGCTGATCAAAGGACCGTCATCATTGCTTTATGGGAACTACAGTGGTGGTGTTATACGTGTGACAGGTGAGGAACACAACAAAGAGTTGCTCAGCCAAGGCTACTCACTCGATACCACATCAAGCTACGGAACAAACGGTGCAGGTACCACACTAGGTACCACACTCAAAGCAAGCGATCACAACCTTTCGCTCTCGGTCAACGGATTCTACCATGATGCAGAGAGTTATAAAGACGGAAACAATCATACTGTCAAAGATTCCAATACCCTCTCGGAACAATCCCATATCGTTCTAGGGTACCAAGCCGATGAAAATAATGTGATCAAAATCTACGGAGATATTCTTCACAAAGATTACGGAATCCCAAACGTTACAGCAGAATCGACATCGATCGTAATGGATCAAGAACAGCTAGGAGTCATTTGGCATGCAAAAGAGCTCTTTTCAGGTCTGGAGCATATGCAAACCGAAGTGGATTACAGCGACTACCTGCATTCCGAATATGAAGGAAACAGCGCAGATGGTCTTTTTGGTCAAAAACAGTTTACAGTTGCAAATACTATTGAAGTTTTAATTGGTGAATGGGAACTGCAAACAAATGCAGAGTATCAAACAAGTGAACTCAAAGTGTGTCACGATCATGGTAATTGTACCCACTTTTACAATGCACCGAGAACAGGTGTAGAAGATGGTATAGAACTGCAACAAAACATTGATGATCAAGTAAATAATCCACAAGGCTTACCATATTCCCACGGACACCCAATGCCAAATACTTTTGAGCAAAGAGTAAAGCTTGGAGGATCTGCAAGTAAGTTTCTGGATGATGACAATGAACTAAAACTGGCTCTTCGAAGTGAGTTCAGACGTCTTGACCCCAATAGTGAAAATATACAAGAACAGTGGCTGGTGACTGATGCGATGGATCCTCACTATTATGATACTACCAATGATCATGCACTCAGTGGTTCTGTAGGATTCAATGGGTACATAACAAATAATCTAGCCTTCAATACTTCTCTCTCCTATATAGAAAGGCTTCCATC
>DSDW01000057.1 GCA_011048515.1 Campylobacterota bacterium
GGACTGGATGCAATATTTTTTGAAAATATTCCTGTAGGGGTTGTCACCCGTACAGAACTTCACAGTTCCTATAAAGTAGCCTATATCAAAACATACAGCGATATCTTCCACCCGAAAACATTTTTCCTGATCAATGATGCAAGAGCAACACTTGTGGAAAACTTCGACAGCAATCAAACACGCTTAACCTCTACCTACTATACTGTGCCTCAGACCATCGAAAACAATGCTTCAAAGTTATTGAGCGGGGATGAAGAAGAAAAAATCGTCTCCAGTATACCCAAACGTATCGACCAGACTCAGGATGATGTGGTAGAGCCTGAGACCCCTGCGGAAGAGAAAGTGACAGAAAAAACGATAAAAAAACAGAAAGAACGCTATATCCCCGAACAAAACAAAGATCAACTCGACCTTTTTTAAGCCCTTATTTTGGCTCTTTAGATATAATAATATCCTAAAAAATGGGGTTTAAACGCCCTGCCAATAAGGTGATCTTTCCATGCCAAAACGCAATGACATCAACACTATTTTACTTATCGGTTCAGGACCAATCGTAATTGGTCAAGCATGTGAGTTTGACTACTCCGGTACACAGGCGGCAAAAACGCTTAAAGAGCTGGGCTATAGAGTTGTGCTTATCAACTCTAACCCCGCTACGATCATGACAGACCCTGAATTTGCGGACAGAACCTATATCGAACCTATCACTGAAGAGGTAGTTTCCAAGATTATCAAACAGGAGAAGGTCGATGCCATACTCCCAACGATGGGCGGACAAACGGCACTGAACGTTGCAATGAGTATGTATGACAAAGGGATGCTCGACGGGATAGAGTTCCTTGGTGCGAATCCGGAAGCGATCAAAAAAGGTGAAGACAGACACCTTTTTAATGAAGCGATGGTAAAGATCGGTATGGATCTGCCCAAAAGTGCCAATGCCTACAGTGTTGATGAAGCGATCAAAGTGGCAAAAGAGATCGGTTTTCCGGTCATCAGCAGAGCCTCTTTTACACTTGCAGGCGGCGGTTCTGGTGTAGCATACAACATGGAGGAGTTCAAAGAGCTTGCCAAAACAGGGATCGAAGCAAGTCCGATCAATGAGATCGAAATCATGGAATCGATGCTTGGCTGGAAAGAGTATGAGATGGAGGTTATCCGTGATAAAGAGGATAACTGCATCATCGTATGCTCTATCGAGAACTTCGATCCTATGGGAGTACACACAGGAGACAGTATCACTGTTGCGCCGGCGCTTACCATGACAGACAAAGAGTACCAGCACATGAGAGACGCTTCTTTCAAGATCCTTCGTGAAATCGGAGTGGATACCGGCGGATCGAACGTGCAGTTCTCTATCGACCCTGAGACAGGGCGTATGATCGTTATCGAGATGAACCCGAGAGTTTCCAGGTCTTCTGCACTTGCATCCAAAGCGACCGGTTACCCTATCGCCAAAGTAGCAACACTGCTTGCTGTCGGATTTACCCTTGATGAGATCACCAACGATATCACGGGAACCCCTGCAAGTTTTGAACCGGTCATTGACTACGTCGTCACTAAAGTCCCACGATTTACCTTTGAAAAGTTCCCTAATGCAAACTCTACTTTGACGACAGGTATGAAGTCCGTTGGTGAAGCGATGAGTATCGGAAGAACCTTCAAAGAGTCATTCCAAAAAGCACTTTGTTCTCTGGAAACCGGTCTTACAGGTTTTAAAACGATCGATTGTGACGAGGAAACTCTTGTACGTGAGATCAGAAGACCCAACGCAGAGCGTATGCTCTATGTCTACGAAGGTCTCAGACGCGGCATGAGTGTGGATGCGATATATGACCTCTGCAAGATCGACAAATGGTTCCTCTATCAGTTTGAAGAGTTGGCTGCAACTGAAAAAGCGATGGATATTGCCCTGCTCAGCGATGCCGTTAGACTGAGAGAAGCAAAAGCTGACGGATTCTCAGATGCGATGATCGCTGAGATCATCAACAAAAAAGAGGGGCTCAATCTTACAGAGAACAATATCTACACTGCCAGAGAGAAACAAGGTGTTGCACTGGAGTACAATGAAGTCGATACCTGTGCGGCGGAGTTCAAGGCACTGACACCCTACCTCTATTCTACAACCAACATCACAAAACTTCCAAATACTCCAAAAGCAGAAAGCGGGGATAAAAAAGTACTGGTCATCGGCGGTGGACCGAACCGTATCGGCCAGGGGATCGAGTTTGACTACTGTTGTGTGCATGCGGCATTTGCCATCGAAGATATGGGCATGAAATCGATCATGTACAACTGTAACCCTGAAACGGTCTCTACGGACTATGATACTTCGGACATCCTCTACTTCGAGCCGATTGACTTCGAACATGTCAGGAATGTTATTGAAACAGAAAAACCCGACGGCGTCATCGTACACTTCGGCGGTCAAACGCCGCTTAAGCTGGCTAAAAACCTGACTGCGATCGGTGCAAACATCTCAGGTACCCCGGCTAAAGTGATCGACCTTGCTGAAGACAGAGAGCAGTTCTCTAAATTCATCAACGAACTTGGCCTCAAACAGCCGGACAACGGCACGGCATTTGCAAAAGATGAGGCAATGGCGATCGCCAACCGTATCGGCTATCCTGTACTTGTACGCCCAAGTTTCGTACTTGGCGGGCGTGGTATGCGTACGGTCTACTCCGACAAAGAGCTCAGGCAATATATGGATGAAGCGGTAAGCGTATCCAACGACGCGCCGGTACTTATCGACAAGTTCCTTGACAGTGCCATTGAGCTAGATGTTGATGCGATCTGTGACGGCAAGGATGTCTACATCGGTTCGATCATGCAGCACATCGAAGAGGCAGGTATCCACTCGGGTGACTCTGCATGTTCACTTCCGCCTGTAAGCATCAGTGAAGCGCTTCAGGATAAAGTCAAAGAGCAGACAGCTCAGATCGCGCTTGCGATCGGTGTTGTCGGACTGCTGAATATCCAGTATGCGATCCACAAAGGTGAGATCTACCTGATCGAGGTCAACCCGAGAGCTTCAAGGACTGTACCGTTCGTCTCCAAAGCAACAGGTGTACCTTTGGCGAAAGTTGCGACAAGAGTAATGATTCAAGGTGATCTGAAAGAAGCACTCAAGTATTACGATACATTTAAGGTGGTTAACTTTGACAAAAAGATCATGGAGCCGAACCTCAAAAATCACGTTGCGGTAAAAGAAGCGGTATTCCCGTTCAACAAACTTCCGGGGTCAGACCTCATTCTCGGGCCTGAGATGAAATCCACCGGTGAGGTAATGGGTATCTCCGATAACTTCGGTATGTCATTTGCGAAAAGCCAGTTTGCAAGCAAGAATAACATCCCTCTTGAAGGCAAACTCTTCTTCTCTCTTACTGAGGTTGACAAACCGTATGCGGGAGAGATCGGCAAAATGTTTGTTGATCTCGGATTTGAGATCGTTGCTACTTCAGGAACGCACGCAGCGCTTGAAGCAGCCGGTGTGCCGTCAACAAAAGTGCTCAAGATCTCTGAGGGCCGTCCAAATGTGGATGATATGATCAAAAACGGCGAGATCGCGCTTGCGATCAACACAAGTGACAACAAGTCGAGCAAAGATGATGCAAAGACGATCAGACAGTCGGTTCTCAGCAACAATGTTGCTTATTTCACAACGATTGCGGCAGCACGTGCCACAGCACTTGCGATCAGAGAGCTTAAAGAACACGGCAGAGATCTAGAGCCAAAAGCGATCCAGGACTACCTGGCATAATATCGTCAGGTTACACTGAAAGTGTAACCTGTCATCTATCCACTCTCCCCTTAGATCAATCAAAAAAGCAGCAACACTCCCTCCGCTATCGCTGCAAAGGGAAAAGGTTTTTATGAAAACCTTTTAGTGGTCTCTGCCCCTGTGGTGATCTCTCTCTTTGCGATGATCTTCATATTTACGATGATCATCTTCTTTATGATGCCTTTTAAAGTTTCTCTCTTCCTTGTATCTTTTCTCTTTTAACGATTTTTCATGGTAATAGATTTTACGGTCATCATCGCGATGTTTGTGTACTGCCGGGTGTTTGTAATGGCCATTTTTATGATTCGGATGTTTGTGGTCTCTTCCGAAGTGTTCATGATATCCCTTTCTATAGTAGCGCCCGCCGACTAGCCTTCTTCCATTATAGTAGTAGTAACCGTTTCGCCATTCCCCTCCATAATAGTATCTGTTCTTATAGAAATAGTATGGCCTTTCATCTATGTACTTCGGTCTGTCATAATAATAGTACTTTCTTTGATAGTGGTCATAATATCCTCTTTCATAATAGCGGCCGCCATGGAGTCTTTTGCCCTCATAATAGTAATATCCATCTCTCCAATCTCCGCCATAATAGTATCTGTTATCATAAAAATAGTATGGCCTCTGATCCTTGTATCGCGGCTCGTCAAAGACACCCAGGATCACCTCTGTGACGACTCTTTCCACAAGAGTATCAGCATAGGCTTGTGTCGGCAGATAGAAACCGATCGATATGATCCCTGTCAGTATGATTTTTTTCATCGTTTCTCCTTTATAAGTATTTCATATTTTATAATAATATTGTGGAATAATCGTTGTCCGGATCTTTTTTACCTCCACGCTTAACCGAACAAAGAGGATATTTATACTTTTGTTATATACTGCCAAAAATCCGATACCAAAAAGGAGTTTCAACGATGTGGGATCAACGATACAGTCAAGCCGAGTTTGTCTATGGTACAAACCCAAATGATTTTCTAAAAGAGTCTTGCCAGCATATCCCTAAGGGAGGTAAAGTGCTCTGTCTTGCAGAAGGAGAAGGCAGAAATGCTGTCTTCCTTGCGATGCAAGGCTACCAAGTCACTGCAGTAGACCTCTCTCCGGTAGGCCTTCGGAAGGCAGAGGCGCTGGCCGGGGAAAAGGGTGTAAAGATAGAAACCATCACTGCTGATCTGGCGCATTTTGATCTGGGCGAGGAGAAGTGGGACGGCATCGTCTCTATCTTCGCACATGTCCCTCCGACAATAAGAAAAAAGCTTCATCAACAGGTGCAGGATGCACTGCGAAAAGAGGGAGTGTTGATCCTGGAAGCGTTTACCCCTCGCCAACCCCAAATGAGCGGTATGGGTGGTCCTCCACCATCCCAAACGGAACTTTTCATGTCTCTTGAATCCCTAAGGGAAGAGTTACATGATTTAGAGTTTATCACAGCGCAAGAGCTGGAAAGAGAACTTTCTGAAGGGAAACATCATGAAGGATTGTATGCGGTCGTGCAGATCGTAAGTCTAAAAGTTTAACCTTTTAGACACAATTCCGGCGGATCGATAGAGAGTCTCCGCTCTTTGCGCGGTACTAAGCGTTTGAGATGAGCTCTTTTTCTTTGATAACGCGTAATGCCCGCATCTGTGACTCTACGATCTTATCGGTGTCAATTGTCTCTCCGATCCCCAGCTTGATCAGCTTCTCTTTTCTTTTCTCATCTGCCACGATATAGACCTCAATCCCGCTGCTCTTCAGCTTTTCGATACTTTCGCTCAAAGCATAGACCGCGGAGAGATCCATAAACGATACCAGGCTGCAATCCAAAACCACATTCTTCACGTCGTAAATCTTGTCTACTCTCTCAAGGATATAGGAGGTGGAACCAAAGAAAAAAGGGCCTTTGATATTGACGATCCTTACAACCCCGTCTTTGACGATCCTGTCATCTCTATTTTCAGCGGTCTCTTCTCCCGAGATATCCACTTCGCTCTCCCGGATCAATCTATGGATGATCAGGAATGATGAAAGTACGACACCTACACCTACAGCCACGATAAGATCAACAAAAACCGTCAGAAGAAATACGATCATCATGACAGAGACATCGTATCTTGGAAGGATCTTCATCTGTTTCAGCATCTTATAATCAAAGATATCCAACCCCACTTTGATCAAAATTCCTGCAAGCACAGGCATCGGTATATTGCTTGCAAGCGGTGCAAATACCAACAGGATCAGCAGCAAAAAGATGGAGTGATACATTCCCGATATTTTACTGGTAGCACCGCTTTTGATATTGGTGACTGTTCTCATCGTTGCACCCGCACCCGGCAATCCGCCAAACAAAGAAGCGATCGCATTTCCTATACCCTGGCCGATGAGCTCCTTATCGGAGTCGTGCTTCTCTTTTGTCAATGAGTCGGCTACAAGTGAAGTAAGCAGAGAGTCGATCGTTCCCAGTATCGCCAGCGTAAGCGCCGAAATAATCACAAATGACATCGATGCCATATCAAAATCAAACGATACAACTGTTGGCAAACCGGTAGGAATACCGCTCACATAGGAAACATCAAGATGGAACAGATATGCGATAAAGGATAAAACCACCAATGCAATCAGTGGAGAAGGCAGTTTAGAGGTGATCTTCTTAGGTACCGTGTAGATGATCGCAAGGGTTGCCAGGGTTAACAACAGTGCCTGAAAATTGACCGAAGCAAACGCCTGCGGTATACCTGCCAATGCTTCGAGAATGGATGATTTTGCATCTTGTCCCAAAGCCACATTGATCTGCAAGAGAATAATAATCATTCCGATACCGTTCATAAATCCTGAGATAACCGGATAGGGAATGAATCTTACGAATTTACCGACCCTTACAAGCCCGAGAATGATCTGAAAAAGACCTGCAAGCAAAAAGGTGGTAAGTATCAATCCTAGATTGGCCCCGAATGCCGCAACCACAGTTGCAGAGATGACGGTCATGGGACCTGTGGGACCAGAAATCTGTGTCTTTGTCCCCCCGAACAAAGACGCAAAAAAACCTAAAAAGATCGCACCGTATATCCCAGCACTTGCACCAAGCCCGCTGGAAATCCCAAAAGCGATCGCCAACGGAAGCGCAATGATCGCTGCAGTTAATCCGCTGAGAACATTATTCATATGAGATCCCCCTGCTTTATCAAAAGTTATAAAAAAGTGCCAAATTATAACATATGCAAGTACCCTTTCATATCGGCTTTTCCATCCAAAAATCAACCATTTATACACTTGATTATCAATATAAAAGTGTGTTATAATCAATTTTATATTTCATTATAAAAGGGGAACCCATGAAAAAATTATTTTTCACACTACTGATAGGTTTAGGATTGATGAGTGCTGCGGCAACGGCAGCTGAGAAACAGAGTATCTTTGTAAACGTCACCTCAAGCGATAATGTCAAAGCGCCCATGGCAGTCATGTTTGCCAACCAGGGTTTACAGCATGGTCTTGATATGACGATATTTTTAAATACCGAAGGGGTTCGTCTCGCTGTCAAGGGGTTCAATCCTCCGGCCAATGCCCAAAACGGTAAAAATACGCATGAAATGCTCTCTATGTTTGTCAAAAACGGCGGGAAAGTGCTTGTTTGTCCTATGTGTCTCAAAGCTCAGGGATATGACAAGAGTGATCTGATCCCCGAAGCTGTACTCAGCGATGCCAACAAAACATTCGGCGGCATTCTCTCCAGCGACAAAGTCATCAGCTTCTAATGCTTGTTCGGTCCGGATTCTCTCCCAATAGAGAGTCCGGTGCGACTCGCTTCTCACGCTTCATCTTAAAATATCGCCCAAAGCTTTCACTGCCCTCCACTCTTACGATATAATACAGTATCAATATACGGAGGAACCCTAGAGTGCTGACCCATAAAGTTTTCCTGACGCAAACAGATACCACCATCGGATTTATCTCGCAAGACGCAGAGAGGCTTACTCAGATTAAACAGCGTCCTCCCCATAAGCACTATATCACTGCTGTCAATTCGCAAAAAACACTTCGGCAATTTATACGCATTCCCGCTATCCATCGCAACAGGGTCAGAAGAAGTAAAAAAACGACCTTCATCATGCCAAACGGACACTCTTACCGTCTGATTCGGGACAGACACCACCTTCTGCTTCTCAATCGCCTGAAGTGGGCATATACGACTTCCGCCAATCTCAGCGGAAGTGAATATGATGAAACGTTTGCCGAAAAATCTGCCGATGTGATCATCACGCCGCTGCGATCAACGAAACAAGCCTCCAGGATATACAAACTGGGAAAAACCACACTCAAAAGGATACGCTGATGTCTACCATCTTCCAAAACGAAATGATACGCATTGAAACCGAGGAGAGCGAGATCCCCTGGCTGAAGATCTTTACCCAGGAACCCTACAAAGAGATGAGCGAACTCCCCCACAACCTGAAATATGAGATATTTGAACTCCTGGATGTTATCGAAAAAGAGATGATCAGGTATTATCATCCGGACAAGATCAATATCGCCAGTTTTGGCAACTATGTACCGCATCTCCATTGGCACATCATGGCACGCTTTAGAGGAGACAGCTATTTCCCCGAACCGATGTGGGGCAAAAAACAGAGAGAAGCGGAACTTGATCTGCCAGACTTTCAAGCCTTTTGCGAAATAATCACAGCTGAACTCACAACAAAGATCAGATCATACGAGTATAGTTTTTAATTTCTACAGCGAAAAAGTAGATAAGCCTCTTTTGGGATCCATAGCCTTATAAATAGAGATTGTGAAATACACTTCTCAGTAAGGTTATTCCGGTATACTTAAGAGAGATAGAGACGAAAAAACGTATATATTTTTCCACAAGCCTGCAAAAGGGGCGACAGAGAGATGGCGAGTAACAAGTTTCGTATACACCCTATTCACTTCAAAGCAGTCCTGCCCTGATTTTTAAACGGTACCCAGGCAGAGAGATAAAGGAGAAGCAATGCCCTATGATACACTGGACGCACTTCCCGATTCGGTAAAAACAAACCTCCCAAAGCATGCACAGGAGATCTACAAAGAAGCCTTTAACAGCGCATGGAATGAGTATGCCGACCCTCAAAAGAGGCACGGTGACGCCAGCCGTGAAGAGACAGCGCATAAAGTTGCCTGGGCTGCAGTGAAGCACAGTTATGAGAAGAGAGAGGGTAAGTGGATCAGGAAATAGACCTTAGATAGTACTTTTTTCTAAAGGATAAACAATGAAAAGAGCGATACCCAACAGATTTCAGCAAGGGTTTGTATTACTGTTCCTCTTTATAACTCTGACAGGCTTTATCGGGATGATCCGTGAGTTTATGATCGCACTTGTGCTTGCTGCGATCTTTGCAGGGCTGCTCTATCCTTTGTACCGCAAAATACTTTACTCTCTAAAGAACCGATCCGCTTTGGCGGCCGGCACCACACTCGCCATCATTGCTTTTGCGTTTGGTGTCCCGTTGGCAGGACTTGCCGGCATCGTAACCAGTGAAGCCATAGATATCAGCAAAAAGGCGCGCCCCATCGTACAGGAAGCCTTCGACAGCAATCTCTCCTTAAGCGAAAAAATACCTGACTGGCTGCCTTTTAAAGAGCAGCTTGAACCTTTCAATGAAACGATCGTCAAGAAAGCCTCCGAAGCAGCCAGTGCTGCGGGAAGCTGGCTGGTATCAAGTTTATCCAGTGCTACCAAAGGGACGGTTGGCTTTTTTATCAGCCTCTTCGTGATGTTTTATGCAATGTTTCACTTTCTGGTACACGGACCGCAGCTGCTGCGTTCATTTGCCTCTTTGCTCCCCCTTTCAGAAGAGGATAGAAAGGAGGTGATGGGCCGAGGGTTGATGGTAACCAGGGCATCTCTGAAAGGTATCTTAATCATAGGGCTCATTGAGGGGATAATGGTCGGACTGGCATTGTGGGTGACGGGGATAGAAGGTTCCGCTTTTTGGGGAAGTATTGTTTTTCTTCTTGCTGCCATCCCGGGATTGGGAGCATCGTTGATCTGGCTCCCCGCAGCGGGCTACCTGCTGTTTACAGGCAGTACTGGATATGGTATCGGCCTTGTTGTATGGGGACTACTCGTAGTAAGTCTGGTTGACTATATTATACGCCCCTGGATCGTCGGAAGTGATTCCCGATTGCCTGACCTCGTGATACTCATATCGATCTTTGGGGGAATCATCTCCTTTGGTCCCCTGGGTATCATTATCGGCCCGGTGATCGCGGCTCTTTTGGATACGATCTTAAATATCTATAAAAAGACGTTTCAGCATCTATTGCCGTCTGAAGATCAGACAACGCATCCTTTTTGATGGCCGTAAATAGCGCTTAAAAACAGATAAGAAGCAAGTCACGCCTGTTCACAATACTGATATAGAAGAAAAAAGTTGAATCGTCTTTTGTTTTTTTATAATTTTTATAAATAATTTTATATAATAAAC
>DSDW01000030.1 GCA_011048515.1 Campylobacterota bacterium
CTTCTATTATGTGCTGAACAAGCTGGGATGGACCATTGCCGACAATGCAGAGAAATGGGACAGCTCACCGCTTGATATCATGAGTGAGGTATTTCCAAAGCTCGAAACGACACAGTGGTTCGCACAGCAGCATCTCCAGGTCAAAAGAGGCATCGAGCTCAAAATGGCGGAAGAGGCGAAGTAAGTAGTAAGTAGTAAGTAGTAAGTAGTATTTCATCGTTGGGCTTTGCCCACCCTTAATTGATAAAAGCTTACCAGACCTACTCCCTACTACCTGCTCCCTGCTCCCTATCCTGTATCTCTTCCCGGTGTTTCTCCTCATCAAAGGCAGTACCGAGATACTTACATACTGCCAGCGCATCCTGGTAGGCAATCGAAAGAGAACTTGAGGCACCCGGGCTGGGCGTCATATTGAAAATCGCACCGTTATCGGCAATCCTTGTCTCCCCCAACAGCAGTTTCTGTTGCTTCTTATCAATGATCTGAGGCCTCATGCCGCCGTATCCTTCTGCGAAACTGATCTCCTCCGCTTTAAGTGTCGGGATGATCTTCTGCGCGTCTTTGACAAAGAGCTCTTTGCCCAGCCACGGCAGCTCTTCGAGCGCATTTTTAAGGATATAGCTTCTGATCGTTTTATCTTTAAGCAGATCCATATAGACAGAGGTCACATCCCTGTCGATATTGAGTGCAGCCAAAAAATCCTTGATATGCAGAGCATGGTAGCGCTCAAGCCTTGGCAAGGCAAAGGCTGTCGGCCCAAAACGGGTACACCACTCCTGCGTACAGTCCGGATCAGCATGTATCGCAGCAAACGGAAGCTTGGGATGCTGCATCGTATAGACCTTGGCGTTGAGCAGTTTCTCTTTGGTGAAGAAGAAGCTGCCGCCGATGGGCAGTATTGCATAGTCCAGACCATATCCCATTGACTGGGCAAAGAGCAGAGAGTAAGCGCCCGCATTGACCACAACACTCCTGGCATTGAAACGCGTCGTATCTGTCGTGATCTCATAGGTACCGTCTTCCAGACGAACGATCCGGGTCACCTCTTCATTGTAGCGTATCTGGATATTTTTCTCCGTATCGATCGCCTCCTGCACGAATCGTTCGCTCAGCTTCTTGAAGTCCACCGTCGTGATCTGCCCTGATGCGCCCATCGCCAGGACCGGTTCCGTACGCCCCTCCATCAGCTTCGGCTCGATCTGCATCAGTTTTGCTTCATCCCAGAGTTCAAGATAGGGATAGAGCGTTTTAAATACTTCATAGCGTCTTTTGAGCGCCTCTATCTCATCCTTGCCGACGGCGATCACCATCTTGTCACGGACAAAACCGATCTCCCCGACACCTCCGAATTGACGGATGAAGTTGCTGACCATCGATGAGGCTTTTTTCACCCGCTTCGCTTTCTCGTAGGTGTAGTTTGTTTCGATATCGCCTACATGCAGTGTCTGGGAGTTTGCCTTGGGGTTGGAGTTGAGAAGGCTCACCTCTTCATACTTTTCAAAGATGATGATATCTTTGAGATTGGTATATTTTGCCAGGGTGAAAAGCAGCGAGGTACCCGCTACTCCTCCCCCTATGATCGCCGTTTCAAAAAGTTTGTTTACCAGCACTTTCTTTCCTCTGTTCCATCTAATGATCTCTTATGGTAACATACCCAAAGATAAACCTTATTGAGAATCTCTCCAAAGCCCATCATTGCTTTAAAAACTTTGGATAGAATTCCCTACACCACATCAAAAGGATTTTTTCATATGAAGTTTCTTATTGCACTTTTACTCTCTGTCTCTACTTTGCTCAATGCAGAGTCTTTTTTTGTGCTCAACAATATCAAGAAGGTATATCCTGTGATCGAGATACAGACGGACAAGATCGATCAGAGCTATAAAACCACGATCCGCAGTACCATGGAGGAGACACTCAAGGAACTGGGGATCGATACTTCGGGCTATGACCCGCGTTCACTCGCTTTGCTTGTCTACCACTCTTATGCTGGAGAGACACTGATGATACAGACCGAACTCATCATAGGCGAAGAGCTGCGACGGCTCGATGATGGAGAGAAAGTCTTTGGACTCACCTACCAGGACAGGGAGCGTTTTGCCGTGACGGACATCAACGATACGGAAAGTATCCATGAGGGGGTTGAGGACAGCGTGGACGCTATACTTTCGAGATTTGCCGAGCAGTACAGGGATGACAACAAACTCAAACCCAAGATGACCCATACAGGGGATCAGGGTTTTGCGCAGATGATGCAGTACGAGACCGACTACCAGACAGCCCTGCAGAAAGCGAAGAAAACGGGGAAAAACCTGATGCTGGTTCTGACAACCAACTACTGTCCATGGTGCCGCAAATTTGAAACCAATGTGCTTCAAAAGGAAGAGGTGAACCGTGCAGTGCATGAAAAATATGTACCGCTGGTGCTCAACCGTGACGAGAAGAAATTTCCCGAACAATTCACCAGCACCTTCACCCCGGTGATCTACTTTATTGATGCCACCGATGAAAAAGTCCTGCATAAAGTCACAGGATACAGCCAGAGAGAAGAGTTTATGTACCTTTTGAAATAATTTACAGACGCTCTCTCAAAAACGCTTCCGCCTCTTTGGCAGGTAGAGGTTCACTAAAGTAGTTCCCCTGCATTTTCACACAGCCCAATGTCAGCAGACAGGCTTTTTGTTCCGGTGTCTCAACACCTTCGGCGATCACATCAATGTCCAGACTCTTAGCCAGTGCAATGATCGCTTTGATGATCTCGACGCTCTCCTTTTTTCCGGGGATATCTTTGACAAAAGTCTGATCGATCTTTAGCTGATGGATAGCAAATCGTTTCAAAAATGAGAGGGAAGAACATCCTGTACCGAAGTCATCGATGGATATATGGATACCCAAAGCATTGAGCTCTATGATCTTCTCCATCGTATACTCAACGTTTTTCATCATATGTGCTTCGGAAAGCTCCAGTACCAGATGAGAAGGGTCTATCTCATAGCTTTCAATAGTAGCACCGAACTCCTCGACAAAGCCTTGATATTCCAATTGTTTCGTAGTAATATTCAGTGCGATCATCCCCGACATTATCCCCGCTTTGGACCATTGACTGGTTTGAGAGATCGCTTTCTCTATCACAAGCTTGTCGATCTCTATCACCTTTCCCGTCTCTTCGGCAAGGGGTAAAAAGGTACCGGGCAATACCAGTCCTTTTTCGGGATTTTCCCATCTGACCAAAGCCTCCATACCTATGATTTTATTTTGAAGTACATCGATCTGGGGTTGGTAGTGCAGTATGAACTCGTCTCTTTCAATCGCCTGTTTCAGACTTGTTTTGAGTATCATGCGTGCCAAGGCATGGGCGGTCATCTCTGAAGCATAGAACTCAAAGGTATTTCTGCCGCTCTCTTTGGCTTTGTACATTGCCGTATCCGCATACTTTAAAAGCTCCAGTGCTTTGCTTGCATCATCCGGATAGATACTGATCCCTATACTCAGACTGAGATAGAGTTGATACTCATCCACATACATCGGCTCTTTCATATGCTCCAGGAGTTTTTGCGCCAAGGATGCGAGTTGTTTTCCGTCACTGATATCTTCGATGATCATCGTAAACTCATCGCCGCTCAATCTTGCCAAGGTATCCCCTTCGCGTATCAAAGAAGACAGCCGTTCTGCTACGATCTTCAAGACTTTATCGCCGACAAGGTGCCCATAGGAGTCGTTGATATGTTTGAACTTATCCAGATCAATAAAAAAGAGTGCCACTTTGTTACCGCTGCGTTTTGCTTTGATCAGGGCCTGTTCCAACCTGTCCATGAACAAAGACCTGTTTGGTAATCCTGTCAAAGTATCATAGTGTGCCTGGTGATGCAGCGCTTTTTTCTGCTTGAGGAGTAATGCTTCGGCCTCCTTTTGTTCAGTGATATCTTTGTTGATACTGATCAGACCGACGGGATTCCCTTTTTCATCTTTTAAGAGTGTAAGAGACAGGGAGACAAATATCTCTTCTCTGGACTTTCTGATAAAACGTCCCTCAAGATTATAGGTGCCTCTCTCCTGCAGTATATTGACATAGGTTTGAAAAGCGATAGCGTGTTCAGGATGAAAAATGAGAGAGATATGTTTACCTGCCACCTCTTCCTCGGCGTAGCCGTAGATCTTTTCGGCACCATGGTTCCAGCTGATGATATTGCCCTCCATGTCCGTCCGGATCACCCCGTCACTGATCTGTTCAAGGACAAATTGCTGTGCCTGGGTTTTCAGCTGCAGCATTTTCTGTTCAGTGATATCTGTCATGGTACCGATCATCCGTACAGGCTGGTCCTTTTTATCAAAGAGCGTCTTCCCTCTGACAAGCACCCATACCCAGTGCCCCTCTTTATGTCTTAACCTGTGGATCGTTTCACAGTATTCTGTCTTCTCGTAAAGGTTTTTGTTGATATGCTCCCATACCTGTTCAAGATCATCTTTATGTATATGATCTTCGAAGTTGCTCAACTCATTGGCAAACTCATCATCTTTATAGCCTATAATCTCTTTCCATCTTGGAGAGAAATAGAGACAGTTTTCAGCGATATCCCAGTCCCAGACTCCATCATGGCTTCCTGAGAGTGCAAGTTCCAAGCGCTCCCTGAGCATCTCATTTTGAGCATTGCTTTGCTGAAGTGCCTCGGTATACTCCTGTACCTCCCGGCTGGTGACATTGATCAGATGGACCAGTGCGCTGAAGTAATCACTTCTGATGATCTCTGATTCGATCTTTGGCGTCTGTACTATCGTTTTGACTCTGATACTTTCACTTAATGAAACGATCGTCATCGTTTGGTTGAATAACTCATTTTTCTCTAAAGTAAAAAACTCTCCATAGGTAAAAAAACCGGAGACCGGTGCAATTGACCGAAGCGGAGAGACCTCCGCTTCGATCTCATTTTCCATAAAATACCTGCGTGCCGTACAGGAGTAGACAAAGATCACCTCGGAAGGTTGCTCCGATGCTGCTTCAATGAGTTTTTGGGACCGATGAAGAATCCCTTTTGCATCGCCAAAACCTATACGTACTTTATCCCCCACAGAGAGATTTCCTGCCATGATCACCGAACCGTCATCCTCTTTTGAGAGTATCGCTCTGGCAATATTCAGGCCATCATGGTTCACAATAAGCGGAAACTCTATCCCTGTTCCCATTTTAAACTCTTCAGGTTTGATCCCAAGATAGTGGCTGTAGATATCCACAACCTTTATATCATTTAACGTATAAAGCCGATTTTTCTCTGCCTTTGTCACAGTCATTTCATTGCCGATCGGCTGCCAGTTAAAACTGTAATCCCTATGGATATGAAGATGTTTGCTCTCCAGCGCTACGGCTACCGCACCCTCTTCCATGATCTCATCCCCGGTAAACACCAGGGTCTTTTCAAACTTTAAATTATCTCCTGCCATTCCCCCTGCTACGGGTACCTCACTATTGACAGAGGCAATGCCATTGAGAAACTCTTCGCCGTTTGTATGCAGCCCGTCGGCAAATGCAATCATCAGCCTGGTATCCTCACCTATCAGTTGCTGTGCCAAATGACGGCCGGTCTCAAAACAGTCATTCTGATCGTGTCTGACGGCAGCATATTTCAGCGTTGTATGCGCAAACTTGGTAAAACTCAGCACCACTTTCCCTGTACTGACCTTCCCATTCATGATCTCTCCATCGGTTGTCGTACCTATGATCACGGCATCAGGCAACAACCGGGTCAGTTCTGAAAGCAGTGCAGAGATAAACTCCTTATCGGTATTGGCAGAAAATATCTGTATCAAAAGTGAAGAAGAGTTACCAATATGATGATATGAGATATACTCTTCAAGACTCTTCTTGTCTGTATAGTAGGTAGTGTGATTTTGTATACTGTGCTGCATCGGTATGCCGCTCCTCCCTTTCTTTCATAGGCCCTCACCCTTTTTTTAATTATATAGTAAAAAATTGAACTTTGGATAGAAGTGCTGTTCAGAAGCCAGCTGTCTCATAAGAGAGAACCGTACTTCCCCAGTTGCGATGTACTTCTTGCTCTTCCGCTCTCCAACCCTTTTTATATAACTCTTTGCGTATCAGCCAATTCGTCACGCCATGTCCCATTAAGACGATATGGTCATGCTCCGCAGAGAGCTCTGAGAGCCTTTCGGCAGCTTTTTGTACCTCCGCTCTGCTCTTCCTCAGTGTTCTTGCCCATCTACCTATACCCATTAGCGAAAGCAGACGAAACAGCACCAGCCAATGAACGGGCTTGAGTTTTACGAATCTGCCGTTGAGCATCGGGATAGCCGCTTCGTTAAAGAGTCTACTCTTTTCATCGATCTCCACCTCCAGCAGCTCCAGTGAATCTATACTGCGTTTCAGTGTACTGCTCACTACATAGTCAGCACTTCTTATACGCTGTATAAGCGCATCCTCCGGCAAGAGATCGGTCACAATAGGTGCACTGTTATATCTCTCCTCCCATGCAGCAAGCTCCCTGGCATAGATCGGCAGGCTGGAGTCCATATCCACTTTGGCATGTCTGATAAAGGTGATTCGTTTCATCCTTCTCCTCTTCCGATCTTCAACATCTTATCCCCGCCTTTTTGAAACTCATATGCAGTGGAGATCACCTCTGTAGAAAATCCTGATCTTTCCAGCCTCTCTATGACACCTTTCAAGTGCTGTGACAGATGACCTTCAAGTGTCACGAGAGGAAATATTCTTACCTCTTTGGCTACCCTGAGCATCTCTTCTATCGCACGCAAATGAAAGGCTTCATCCAGATGCTCACTGTACAAAAAAAGAAAATGTGAACTAAGTGCCAAGTCAAACTGGTTCTCCTCAAAAGAGAAGTCCGGCAAAGCACCCTCGATATACCTTCCTTCCTTTTTTCCTTCTTCATAATCGTCCAAGAATTGCTGCATTGCCTCCATACGAAGGGTATAGAGTGCTTCAGGACCGGGTATCGTGTGCCATACGAAATCTTTTTCATTCTGCTTTACCTGCTCCAATACCTTATCGGCCACTTCATCGATACGTTGAGCGATCTGCATTTTACTGAAACGGTAAAGCGGGTCGACAGAGACCACATCTCCGCCCAGTGCTGTCACTTCGGCATTGAAACTTGCAGGACCGTCCCCGCAGCCGACTATTTTGGATCTGAGTTCCAGATCGCTCAAGAGGAACATAGCCTGATACTCAGAGAGGTTGCGGCCCCACGGTACGATATTTTCAAGCTTCATCTCATACCTCTACTTTATAATCCAGCAGCATTTCATCCCCTGTCATACCGCGAAAACCGAAGTGATAGGCAGGCTGTTCCAGGATACATATCTCTATATCCGAGGCTGAAAGTCTCACCTCTTTGCGTATCCGTTCATACAGCAGCCGGATCAGCCTCTTCTTGGTTTCTTTTTTCCTTCCCTCCATCATCATGATCTCTATGATGATATAGTCATGCGTACGGCCAACCGGGTAATACAGATCTTCTTCTGCCAAGGGAATAAACCTGTGCGAACGTTTATTTTCCGGAAACTCCAAAGCCTCCACAACACAGCTGTGAATCGTGTCAGAGAGCTGTTTTTTCATAAGATTCAGCCGTTTCCCTATTCCATAGATTTTTATTTGTGCCATTTTCTATCCTTACTGACATAGCAACAGGCAGATCTCTAAACGTATCTACCTCGATCTTTACTTCCAAAGAAGTAAACGCAAATGGTTGAACAGTGATAATATTATCGATAAAAAAAGTAAGTAGTAGGCTAGCGCCAGGAGAAGAGGAGCGTTCTGGTGGTTTGCATAGTAAGTCTGTTTTTCATTGATCTGCTCCTTTTAAAATTTAGTATGACAGTGTAAATCGTTTTCTCTTAAACCGGGCTTTTCTCTCTGCGATCGAACGCTATCAAAATGAGAGAAAAATTCGTTACAATAATAGAGAGGAGAGAGATCTCTCCAAAAAGCGGCATAAGCAATCATGCTTTCAATCCAAGTTTACAAATCAGCACAAAAGGGGTGAAGAACAATGGAAAAAGAGTTGAACGAATATATCAAAAAGTCAAAAGAGTCACTGGAAAAAGTGGAAAAAAATGTAGAATCTTTGCGTGAATCCATGGGGCATGAAATGAGTGAGTTCTGGGAAAAACTCAAAGGTGAGTTTGGCCAGATCAATAAAACGCTTTCAGGTGCGAGCGAGAAATTGCAGAGTGACGCAAAACTTCAAGGAAAACTTGGTGTAATGAAAGCCAGAGAGCACCTGGAAAAGATCAAAGACACCTCAGAGGAGTTTATAAAAAAGGTTACAGACAAGACTGCTCAGGAACTCGATATCGCAAAACTCCATGCACATCTGGCCAAAATGGATGCGGCAGATCAATGGAAAGGAAAAGAGTCCCAGATGACATCACTCTATCAAGACTCCAAAGAGGAGTTTGAAAAGCTTGCGAAAAAAGCGGGCGAAGAGATCAATGAGATCCTTCTGAAGCTCAGCGATATCCGCTAGAGTCCGGTGGGCTCATCCCGGATCAACGCAGGGGTATGGACCACTTCTTCTGATAGGCCACGATCCTGAGCAGCACACCTCCCACAAACAACAAAGAGGTGGTATAGAAGTTGAGTATACTGAACTGATCCATCCCATAAAGTACGATCGCCACCAAAAGCGCAACGGTACCGTAAAAGCCTGTTTTGAAAACAAAGGGCACTTCATTGATGATGACATCCCTGGTGATCCCTCCGCCTACTGCCGTGACAAAAGCCATCACCAGTACCCCTGTGAGATTGAGTTCATTTTGCATGGCAACAAGTGCACCGGCGATACTGAAAGAGACCAGCCCGATAGAGTCACTGATGATAAAGAGCAGTCTGTTCTCTATGCTCTCGCGTTTGTGAAATTTCAGGACGATCATCAGGGTCATCATCCCCAGTACCATAAATCCCGGGGCTGCATGGGTAAAGACATAAGGTGTTCTATCTGCAAGGACATCACGTATGATCCCCCCGCCAAAGGCAGTCAGAAAGACTGAGATCAACACACCCAGAAGGTCAAGCCTGCTGCGTACCGCCACGAAAAAACCACTCATCGTAAAGGCAATGATCCCGATATACTCTGCAACCTCAAACATCAATCAATAAACTCCACAACCTCTTCAAAAGGCCGTCGTATCTGTTCGGACTGAGGGTTGGCACGGTAACCGAAAGGGACAAGAACCGCAACTTGATATTTACTAGTATCAAGTTGCAGTATCTCCTCGACCCTCACCTTTTCCATCCCCTCTATCGGACAGGAGTCTATCCCCTCAAATGCAGCAGCAGTCATCATGTTTGCCAATGCGATATAACACTGTCTTGCACCCCAGGCATAGGTCTTTTCATCACTGCTGAAGGTATCTGCCAGGAAGTTTCCGTAAAGTTCGATATAGGCTTCTATCCTCTCAGGCGGCAGAGGGCGTCTGCCAAAACGCTTCGCCGGAGTATCGCTGCCCGGTCTGAGCTCCTCTATCGCAGAGAGTATCACCACAAGGTGCGAGCAGGAGGTGATCTGAGGCTGATCCCAGCATGCGGGCCTAAGCTTTGCTTTGAGCATTTCATTGGTGATCACGAGAAACTTCCATCCCTCCTGCCCGAATGAACTTGGAGATTTCCGCCCTGCCTCCAGGATATAGTGCATCGTCTCCTCAGGTATCTTCTTTCTCTCATCAAACAGTTTGCACGCATGTCTGAAATCCATCGCTTTCATAAAGTCATTTTGCATTATTTCTCCTATCCTTCCAACCTTGCCACGGTATGGCTAATAACCTCTATCCAAGATCAGTATTACCGGGTTTTTTGATTGAAATCCTATCGTATCATATTTTTTAATTTTAAATGGTTTGCTGTGTGATTTGCCAGATCTTCATTTGACAGTGTATCACAGAATCCATTATCAGCAGCGAAAGACACCTCTTATCAGAGAAAGAATCCTGAATTTCGTTTTAATATATTATTTAGTATTAGATAGCTCTCTCGCCTTATTGCTGGACAAAACACGAAATAATTCTGTGTATATAAAATTTTTATATTTTAAAATATTATTACAGCGCTATAAAC
>DSDW01000032.1 GCA_011048515.1 Campylobacterota bacterium
GAGGCGGCGCTTCTGCTTCAAAAGTAGCGCTCTCTTCAGGGCTTTTGCCCAAATACTCTATGCTTCATCTACTTTCAACCCATTTATGGTAGAATATTTCCTTTTAAAATTTTAGCTATTCATTGAATGTATCTAACAAGGAAGTCCGATGAGACACTTTTTAACACTGGCAGACTTTAGTAAAGAAGAGCTGCTGGAGATGATCGCACTGGCACAAAAGATCAAAGCACAAACCAAACAGCGCAAGTTTGTGCCGTACATGGAACACCAGACACTGGGAATGATCTTTGAGAAGAGTTCGACGCGTACCAGGGTAAGTTTTGAGACAGGGATCTACCAGCTTGGCGGTATAGGGCTTTTCCTCTCCTCCAACGATATACAGCTGGGGCGCGGAGAACCGATGAAGGACACGGCACGCGTGATCTCACGTATGGTCGATATGGTGATGATCCGTACCTTTGAGCACAGTAAGCTTGAAGAGTTTGCAAGATACTCAAAAGTACCGGTGATCAACGGGCTTACAGATGACTACCATCCGGTACAGCTCATGACAGACTACCTGACAATGCTTGAGTTTGGCAAAGAGAACCCTGTGGTCGCCTATGTCGGAGACGGCAACAACATGACCCACTCCTGGCTGATGCTTGCGGCGATCATGGGCTTTGAACTGCGTGTGGCCACTCCAAAAGGGTATGAATGCGATCCTGCGATCGTAGCACGTGCCGAAAAACTGGCTGAAGAAAATGGCGGCAAACTGATCTTCGGCAACGATCCAAAAGAGGCGGTCAATGGTGCCGATGTGGTGACGACTGATACATGGATCTCCATGGGGCAGGAAGAAGAGAAAGAGACAAAGCTCAAAGCCTTTGACGGTTATATCGTAGATGAAGCGATGATGGCCCTGGCAAAAGAGGATGCGATCTTCCTGCACTGTCTGCCTGCCTACAGAGGATATGAGGTCAGCGAAGCGGTCTTTGAGAAACATGCGGAAGTGATCTTCACCGAAGCGGAGAACAGGCTCCATGCGCAAAAAGGGATCATGGTGTGGCTGGACAGCCATCGTAACGATAACTAGGTGAAGAGCAAATAGTAGAAGCAAACACTTGATCTGAAAACAAATTTGACTGCAACCCAATATGCAAGCATGCATTCCCAACGAGGACGTTGGGAACGAGAACAATTCACGCTAGCTAGTAGATAGTAAGTAGCAGATAGCAGATTTTGTTTGCATTGCATGGCAATGCTTCTATTGATAAATGAGAGAGAATATCAGCCCGAACGACCTTCTACCCCGCTTTCGCTTTAGCGATAGGGTATCGGTATTTGGTGCCAGAAAAGCAAAGCAATTCGAGAGGGTTGACGCTTTTTTGCTTACTTTTTAAGAAAAAAGTAAACCCAAATACTTGAAAGAAACAAAAAAATTAGATATAACCATAAAAAGTACTATACATTCCCGCACAAAATATGGGAACGAAACTTTAAGAGGAAATATGAGTAAACAACTAGACGAGATCTTCAATTTTTCCGATACCAGCGAAGCCTGTATCAAGTGTGGTAAATGTATCCCGGTATGTACGATCCACCAGATCAATCCCGATGAGACCACCTCACCGCGTGGATTTATCGATCTGCTCGGCGCTTATAAGCGCGGAGACCTTGAGCTGGATAAAAACGCAAAAGATATCTTTGAGAGCTGCTTTTTGTGTACCAACTGTGTCGATGTCTGTCCCAACTCTTTAGCTACGGATATGGTCATCGAAGAGGTGCGTGCCGATATCGCTGAAAAGTACGGTATCGCCTGGTTCAAAAGGGCCTTTTTCTTCCTCCTCCGGCACAGATGGGTCATGGACCTCGTGATGAAGCTCGGCTTTATGTTCAAGACATGCGCCCTAAGCGTCGATGAAAAAGGCCGGGGCCTCAAGGCAAGATTTGCCCTCCCGATGGTCAAAAAAGGAAGGCTGCTCCCTTCTCTGGCAAAAACAAGCTTTCTCAACAGCCATCCGGAGGAGATCCCTGCTCCCGTTCAGGAGAAGAAAAATCCCCGTGTGGCGATCTTCATCGGATGTCTTGCCAACTATAACTATACCGATATCGGTGAGAGTCTTGTAGAGATACTCAAGCAGCTCAATATCGATGTCTTCATCCCCAAAAAACAGCTCTGTTGCGGTGCACCTGCCTACTTTACCGGAGATAGTGACTCGGTAGAGTATATGACCAAAAAGAACATCAAATACTTCGAGAGCTTTATGGATGAGTGTGATGCGATGCTGATCCCCGAAGCGACCTGTTCGGCGATGATCAAACATGACTGGCAGGTCTTCTTTGCAAATCACGATATGCCCGAGTGGGAAGAGCGTGCCAAAAAAGTGGCGGAAAAGATACATATGGCAACCGCATGGCTCTACAACAATACCGACCTGGTCAAACTCCTCGAAGAGAAAGGCAAAAAGTTTGATGATGTCGTCACCTACCATGACCCGTGCCATGCAAGAAAAGTACAGGGTATCTGGAAAGAACCGCGCAATCTGCTTGCACAAAGCTACCCGATGAAAGAGATGAGCGACCCCAACCGCTGCTGCGGATTTGGAGGTGTGACGATGCAGACAGAGAAGTTCCACCTTGCAGAAGCTGCAGGAAAACCAAAAGCGGCAATGATCAAAGAGACAAAAGCCAAGTATGTGAGTGCAGAGTGCAGTGCCTGCCGTGTCCAGCTGAGCGAAGCGATGAATAATGCAGAGGTGGAGACGATCTTTAAAAACCCGCTGGAGTTGATCGCTGAAGCGCTAAAATAAAAAGTGCTTCACTATTTTGCTCCCCACAAACATGTGGATTCCTGATCAAGTCAGGAATGACGAAGTCTCTCCTCACTGCCAGTATCAGCCTAATTCGCTAACTTCCGGGTAACAACAGAGAAGATATTCTTCCCCTCCTCATGCCTGTACGCAAGCTTGTATCCCAGTTTTCCAACAATCGCATTGACGATATAGAGTCCCAGTCCAAAGCCCGAACTGCGTTTCTCCTCTTGGGAGAAAGGCTCCAGGTAATAGGAGAGCGGATGTTGTAAAACTTCGCCTTTGGAGATCACCTCCAGGCCATTTTCTATCGACCGGAGACATACCTGTTTGTCTTTGCTGTATTTGATACCGTTATCCAAAAGGTTTTTGAGTGCCAAAGCCAAAAGATTCACATCCGTGATCAACGCGTCATTTTCTACTTCGATACACAACCTCTCGCTCTCATTGATCAGAAGGTCGCGAGTTCTCTGCACCACTTCACCCAGCGATGTATACTCAAAATTGGGTTCAAAACTCTGTGTCGTGACACGCTCTATCTGGGCGAGTTCATTGATCAGCTCGTTCATACGTTCAAATGCCCGTACCAATATTTTTTTGCTCTGTTCATCCTCCAGCATCTCCACAACGATACGCCCCTTGGTGATCGGTGTTTTCAGCTCATGCATGATATTGCGCATAAAGAGATTCTTGGAGGCGGAGAGCTGATTGATATATCTGATGGCATTATCAAAACTCTGTGCGATCTTTCCGATCTCGTCATCATACTTGTAACTTACCTTGGTATTGAGATCCCCTTTTGCAAAACGCTGTATCTCTTGATGCAGCGTCCGGAGCGGATAGAGTTTACGCAGGACCGCCACATAGAGCAGAAGCAGAAGTACCGTCAAAAAGACACCCAGTGCCACAGCGATCTCAAAATAGTACTTCTCTTCCCTGGCATCCTCAAGCATCAGGTTGTACGCCATGCGCTGGATATAGATATATCTTTTTCCTTTGATATCGAAGACCCTGACCTTCCCCAGTGCAGAACCGCCGGTAAAGATGGTCTCCCCACTGCTCTCTATACGTTTTTTTAAGACCGAAGCACCCTCCTCTGATAAAGGCTTGAGCTGAAGTTCTCTGTAGAGTTCCTGCAGTTTCACCTCATCGGGATGCCTTTGCAGGTTGGAGAGAAAGGTCACAGAGATCAGCTGATAGTGTTTGAACTCTTCGATCTTCTGGCGATCTTTGTCCCATGAGAGAAAGAGTACAAAAGTCGTCACCAGAATGATGATCGCTATGGAAAAAAGAATATGGATAAAGGTCGTTACAGATAGATTTCTCATTGCGCTCTTTCTTCTCATCCTATTTCGCAGGAGCGGGGCGGTCTGTCAGCAGATACCCGACACCCCGGATCGGCCTGATATAGACATGATCGGGATCGATCCTGGCGATCTTCTGACGGATACGGGAGATGATCACATCGATATTTTTGATCGAACTGTCATCATCGATATGTTCACTCTCATAGAGCAGCTGTTCTCTGGATACGGAACCGTTCTTATGCTGGATCAGCATATTGAGGATATCATACTCCGCAGCAGTCAGTTCCAGCAACTCCCCTTTGAACGTGATCGTATGCGCCTTGCTGTCTGCATCAAAAAGTACGGGCTCTTTTGGAGGTGTCTCTGCACTGTGTGTACGGCGCAAAATCGTCTTGATGCGGGTTACCAGTTCCCTGGGATCATAGGGTTTTGGCATATAGTCATCCGCACCGCGCTCCATCCCGATCACCTTGTCGGTAATATCATCCCGTGCGGAGGAGATAATGATAGGGATATTGGTGATCTCCCTGATCTTGGGGATCACTTCAAGTCCATCCATCCCGGGCAGCGTAAGGTCAAGAATGATCAGATCAAACTCATGCTGTGTCAAGAGGGAAAGCCCCAAATAAGGATCTTCGGCACCGATCACCTCCATATCGTACTTCGTCAGATAGTTTGTCAGTATCAGCGCGAGTTCCGGGTCATCTTCTATGATCAGTATCTTAATCATCTTTCCCCTCCTGTAGTGTTGATTTTTATCTCTTTGAGATTTTCTTTTTGATTATAATCGATATATACTTTGGTGATCGCGATCAGGAACGAGGTGATTGCCGGGCCGAGGATCATTCCCCAGAAACCGTAGGTAGTGATGCCTGCCAGGATCGAGAAGAAGATCACGATCTCATTGATCTCTATCGTGCTTTTAAGCAGGTTCTCTTTGATCACCTTGATAATGAGCGGCTTGATAAAGGTATCTGCAATGATCGAGATCACAACGACCGAATAGATAGCGATCACCAATGCCGTCTCTCCATTAATATTGGTCCAGGCATAAAGGGAGACCGGTACCCATACGACTGCCCCGCCTACAACAGGGATCAGTGAAGCAAAACCGTAGATCACGCCGAAGAGCAATCCATTGAATCCGTAGTAGCTTGCCATGGCGCCGAAAAGCATCCCTTCAAAGATTGCGGTCACAATAATCGAATAAAATACCACCTCCATCGTAGAGGAAACCTCATGGATCATTTGGGTACTTTTGATACGGCTGACCGGCATCAGTGCACGTATCAGTTCAAAAAAACGCTCTCCGTAGAAGTTGATGATAAAATAGAAGACCAGCACCAGGAGCATATTTTTGACAAATCCGATCCCCACACTCCCCGCTGTCGTCACATAAGAGGTAGCCGTCTTCAGGTACTCTGCGATCTTCTCATCGCTCATCCAGTCTTTAAAATAGGGCACTTCGTATTTTCTCAATGTGGAGGTGATATCATTGATCACGGAGATATCTATCTGCGAAAGATACCCTACCCCTGTGGTCGCGAGATAGATAATGGGAGCAAAAATGATCAGCATCAAAAACAGTGTGGCGATCGCCGCACTCAGCTTTCTTGAACGGGTTTGGCGGATCAGCCTTTTGGTGAAGTTGTAGGTCGCCATCGTCAGAAGTATAGCAACCACCAAAGAGAGCAGAAACGGCTGGTAGATACTGTACGCACCGACCAATGAGAGAATAAAAAGTACCGTGATCGTCAAACTTTTATTCGTGATCATTCAAACAGACCCTCTACTTTATTTCTCCTTGTATCCGAACAGAGTCCGGATACAATTCCTCTTACTGAAGCTTCGTTTTTCAACTCGGGGATGCGCTTTTTATTCAAAAAGCCCCTCCTTCAACCCGCCAAGCTTGAAATGCTCATAACTCTTCTGCGTAGCGATACGGCCTCTGGCAGTACGCTCGATATATCCGTTTGCGATCAGGTAGGGTTCCAGCACATCCTCGATCGTACCTTCATCCTCGCTCAGCGCTGCAGATATCGTGCTCAGCCCCATCGGTTTGTTTTTTGCAGAGACAAGCAGCTCCAGCAGACGGATATCCTGCTCATCAAACCCTATGTGATTGACCCCGAGCTCATCGAGTGCATACCTTGCTCTCTCCAGCGTGATCTCATGCTCGTCCTCCACCTCGGCAAAATCGCGTACCCGTTTTAAGAGACGGAGCGCGATACGGGGTGTGCCTCTGCTGCGTCTTGCGATCTCGGTTGCTGCCTCTTTTTGGGATCGTTTCTCAAGTTTGTGTGATGCCTGCATGACGATACGCCCGAGCTCTTCAGGGGTATAGAACTGCATCCTGAAGTGCATACCGAAACGTTCCCGAAGCGGATTTGACAACATACCCGCCCTTGTCGTGGCACCTATGAGGGTAAAACGCGGAAGATCGATCTTCACGGTCTGTGCCGCAGGGCCCGAACCGATAATGATATCCAGCCTGAAATCTTCCATCGCCGGGTAGAGTATCTCCTCGATCGCCGGACTCATACGGTGGATCTCATCGATAAAAAGGATATCCCCCTCCTCGATATTGGTAAGCAGGGCCGCAAGGTCTCCCGCTTTTTCGATCATCGGGGCTGCGGTGGTTTTGATATTGGCGCCCATCTGCGTAGAGATGATATTTGCCAGCGTCGTTTTGCCAAGCCCAGGAGGCCCGAAAAAAAGGACATGGTCCAGCGCCTCTCCCCTTTTTTTGCTTGCCTCGATAAAGACTTTGAGGTTTTTCTTGATCTTTTCCTGTCCGATATACTCATCCCATGAGCTTGGCCGCAATGTGACTTCATAGCTGCCTTCGCCCTCAAAGCGTTCTATCTCTACCATCCGCTCCACTAAAAACTCCTTTGGAATTTTTCAGATAGTAGGTAGCAGTTAGCAGTTAGCAGTTTTTGTATGTATTCCTTTAGAATACTTTTATTCATTGGTATATTCATCATCTACTCCTTACTCCATTCTCCCTACACCCTAGTATGAGTATTCCTCACTGGGGAACTCTCTGCTTTTTACCTCATCGCGGTACTGCTGCAGCCCCTCTTTGATCATCTGGGCACCTTTGCCGTACTTTTTGACAAATTTCGGGGTAAAGGCCTCGAAGAAATCGAACATATCACTCCATACCAGCACCTGGCCATCCGTTGCATTCCCTGCCCCGATACCGATCGTCGGAACGCTTACCGCTTCGGTAACCGCCCTGGCAGCCTCGGGTTTGACCCCCTCCACCAGCACCATGAATGCGCCGGCTTCTTCAAGCGCCTTCGCATCCTCTACCATCTTCCGGATATCCTCCGCATCTTTGCCCCGCACCTTGTAACCGCCTTCGCTTCGTACGAACTGGGGCATCAGTCCTACATGCGCGACCACTGCGATACCGTTCTCCACCAATGCTTTGATCACAGGGGCACGCTCTTTGCCGCCCTCGATCTTAATCGCCTGGGCATCTGTCTGCTGATAGACCTTTGTTGCATTTGCCACTGCCATTTCAGGCGTGATATAGGTTCCATAGGGCATATCCAGAACGACCATCGACTTCTCTGCTCCGTTGCAGACGGCTTGTGTATGATAGATCATCTGATCGAGCGTGGCAGAGAGTGTATCGGGTTTTCCCAGGAAACTCATATTGAGGCTGTCCCCCACCAGTATCAGCTCTACTTCCCCGTCAAAGAGCTTTGCAAACAGGGCATCATACGCCGTGACCATCACGATAGGCTCTTTGCCTTTCATTGCCTGAAGTGCGCTCAAAGTGACTTTTTTCTCTATTTTTGGAGTGTGAATACTCATTGTTTTCCTACTGCGTCGATATTTTTACTGATTTATTATTTATTAGACCATAATATGAGCAAAGCACATATTATTTACGCTAACGCTATGTTTTCTTCAGCAGAAAGCTCACGTGACTAGTCACTTTCTGGAACTTTTTGCTCACCTAATTCTATTTTTTACTGATTTTAGCATATAATATCCAAAATAATTTATTGATCGTAATAAAAAAGGGTTTACCTTGAAAAAATTGGTTGCTTATCTTACTACAGGATATCCCTCACTTGAGTTTACCGTAGATGCCGCATTGGCACTGAAAGAGGCCGGGGTTGACACACTCGAACTGGGCATGCCTTTCTCTGATCCCGTGGCAGATGGCCCGGTCATCGAAAAGGCCAACCTCCTGGCACTCCGGGCAGGCTTCAAGCTGGAGCATCTTTTTGATGCCTCTGCAAAGATCGCACCGCATATCGATACCTTGTGGATGGGCTATTTCAACCCTTTTTACCACAAAGGAATCGACTATTTTATCGCTAAAGCCAAAGAGAGCGGCGTCAACGGGTTCATCATCCCTGATCTTCCTTTTGAAGAGGCCAGAGCTTATAAGCCACAGATCGAAGAGGCGGGTCTGAGCCTTATCGATTTTATCGCCCCTACAGACAGCAAAGCACGTATCGAACAGATCGTCAGCGGGTCCAGAAAGTTCATCTATCTTGTGGCCTATGCGGGGATCACAGGTGCGGGGAAGAGCGAAGACCTGCAGCCGATCATCACTGATATCAAAGCATTCACCGACACGCCTGTCTATGTCGGTTTCGGAGTAGACGAGAACACCGCTGCTGAAAAAGCAAAAGGTGT
Source organism: Campylobacterota bacterium (assembly GCA_011048515.1). Classification (GTDB taxonomy): domain Bacteria; phylum Campylobacterota; class Campylobacteria; order Campylobacterales; family Sulfurovaceae; genus Sulfurovum. The sequence goes on from DSDW01000032.1 coordinate 8,765, forward strand.
GGACGGTGTGATCGTCGGTTCTGCCTTTGTCAAAGTACTCCTTGATGAGACGCTGAGCGATACACAGAAGATCGCAAAACTCGCTTCGATCGCCAGAGAGATCAAAGCAAAGATCAACGAATAAGACGCCTCCGATCGACTGCTTGATTTTCCGGGATTTTTAAGTTACAATCTAAAAAATCCCACATCTACCGGTGAAAAATGGAAGAGTCACTGATCGTCAATCTACCCAACAGACTGCAAAAAGATATTGAAGCATATGGAGAGCCTTATTATTTCAACAAAAATGAGACGATTTTCTCTCCCGAAGCGCTTTTAAAGTATTTTTTTATCGTATTCAAAGGGCGTATCAAGGTTTCACAGGTTGAACCCGAAAGCGGCAAAGAACAGACCCTGAAGATACTCACCACCGGTGATATGTACGATATCGTCTCCCTGCTTGACGGAGAGCTCCATAACAACCTCCTCACCTCGCTTGATGACCATACCCAGGTGATGCGCTTCCCTATCCATATCGTCCGTTCATGGGTCAACAAAAACAGCAGTTTTCGCCAGCTGATCCTCCCTTATATCGCAAAACAGATCAGAGAAACCGAAGAGCTGGCGCTGGACCTCTCGTTGCACACTACCTCCCAGCGGCTCTTCAAACTGATCGTCAAAAACATCGATCCCGAAACACCGGGCAAGCTCAAACTCATCCATGACCTTCCCCATGAAGAGATCGCCGCGCTGATAGGCACCACAAGAAAAGTACTCAATCGGCAACTCCAGGAGCTCAAATCCGAAGGGGTGATCGATGTAAAACGCAAGAACATCACCCCAAAAAACGCTCAAAAACTGCTTGACCATCCGGAGAAATGATCTTTTTGCTACTTTAGTGGCAGACAAATTTTTTTTTATCGACTATAATTTTTTCAAGCCGTATCAAAACGGGGAAGAAAATAACAAAGGAGTCAATATGCTAGTAACACGTTACAGACCATGGAACCAATTCAATGATTTCAGAAGAGGATTCGACAGGCTGAATGCCTTGCTTGACGAGATGGATATTCCGGCACGCAATATAGACAGGAAGTATGACTTTACGCCCGCGGTCAATACAAGAGAGGGTGAGTATGCCTACCATGTAGAGGTCGATCTTCCGGGAGTCAAAAAAGAGGATATCAAAGTGGATATCGAAGAGAACAGGCTCGTGATCTCGGGAGAAAAGAAGCTCAAGGAGGAGCTCAAAGAGGAGGATTACTATAAGGTAGAGAGTTTCTACGGTACCTTCAAAAGAAGCTTTGCTCTGCCGGAAAA
>DSDW01000121.1 GCA_011048515.1 Campylobacterota bacterium
TGTTTTAATGGCTTTTTCTATTTTTAACTCTTTGGAAGTTTATAGGAAATTGGAGGTGAAAGCTCAATAAGGGATATTAAGCTTTTTGGTCTGTTTTTAAGGGATTTTCAACACGGAATCTACTTAACATTGCAAAGTACAAAATTATGAAAAAATAATGATTATATTGTGGATCCCCGGGCAAGTGCAGCCGTGGCTGCGAGTGAATAATTTTCTCGTTACGACGGTGACCGTCGTAATGCATACCAAAAATCATTGACGCAAAGCAGTTGTAGGGTGGGTGCCAACCCACGCTGTGACCAAGGTCGTACGGCTGTCCCGGTTGTGGATCCCCGCCTTCGCGGGGATGACGAAAAAGATACTCGTCCATAGAACAACCGTTTCCCCGTCATTCCGGACACCGATCCGGAATCCACAACCCTTTCTCGTTACGACGGTCTCCGCCGTAATGCATTCCCACGAAAATCGAGGGAACGAAAAAAATCGTGATTTTGTAGGGTGTGTTTGCTAACCCACGCTGTGCGCAGGCTTGTCCGGTTGCGGATCCCCGGGGCTCGCCCCGGGGATGACGGAAGCAGGAAAAAGCGGTTACTTCTTCAGCGGAGTGACGTACATATTGATATAGCGCCCTTCCTGGTGTGCGTCTTTTTCAAGTACTGCGATATCTTCAAGCAGCGGCCAGACACGCTGCAGTACTTCGATCCCCCATTCAGGGTGTGCCATCTCGCGTCCTTTCAGGAAGACTCTGAGCTTCACATGCTTTCCTTTTTCAAGGAACTCTCTGGCATGTTTCACTTTGAAGTTGATGTCATTCTCGGCGATCTTGCAGGAGAACTTCACCTCTTTGACTTCGACCTTCTTCTGGTTCTTACGTGCCTCTTTTTTCTTCTTTTCCAGCTCGTATTTGTGTTTGCCGTAGTCCATGACTTTTGCAACAGGGGGTTTTGCATCCGGTGACATCAGTACAAGGTCAAGCCCCTTCGCTTCTGCGATCTGGAGTGCTTCCGCTTTCGTAATGATACCGAACTGCTCTCCATCTTCCCCAACCACTCTCAGTTCCGCTGCTCTGATAGCATCGTTCATGATCGTGTCATCAGCCTTTTTTCTTCCCCTGTTTTTGTCGGTTTGTCTACTCAAATTTTACCTTTTTGTAATTCTTGTCTTAATTCTACCATAAATTCGTCTTGTGTAAGATTATACTGTTCTCGGCTTCTTCTGTTGCGGATCGCCACCGATCTGTTGGCCACCTCTTCATCCCCGATGATCGCAACATACGGCACTCTCTGCTTTTCTGCGGTACGGATACGCTTGTTCAGAGAGTCGTTTTTGTCGTACACCTCCGCATCGATCCCTTCACTCATCAGCGTTTTCTTAAGCTCATTTGCGTAGGAGACATGGTTCTCTGCGATCGGTACGAAGATCACCTGTGTCGGAGCGATAAAGAAAGGGAACTCTCCGGCGAAGTGTTCCGTCAAGATCGCGATAAAACGCTCAAAGGATCCGAGGATCGCTCTGTGCAGCATCACCGGCTGTTTGCGTGTATTGTCCTCAGCCACATACTCCACCTCGAAACGCTGAGGGAGGTTGAAGTCGACCTGGATCGTACCGCACTGCCATTTACGCCCGAGCGCATCGGTGATCTTCACGTCGATCTTAGGCCCGTAGAAGGCACCGCCGCCCTCGTCGATCGTATATGGCAGGTTGTTCTCCGTTAGCGCATCTTTGAGCCCCTGTGTCGCCAGCTCCCATACCGCATCCTCGCCGATCGCCTTCTCCGGCTTCGTCGCGACCTCCATCGTATACTCAAACCCGAAGAGCTGCATCACGCTGTCGACAAACTCCACGACCTCGATCACCTCTGATGCGATCTGCTCGGGCGTACAGAAGATATGTGCATCATCCTGGGTGAACTCTCTTACGCGGAGCAGCCCGTGGAGCACCCCTGACTTCTCATGTCTGTGCACCACGCCGTATTCGTAGAAACGGAGCGGCAGGTCACGGTAGCTCTTCTGTGTCTGCTTGAAGATCTGGATATGCCCGATACAGTTCATCGGCTTGATCCCGTACTCCTGCTCATCGATCTCTGTGAGGTACATGTTCTCGCCGTAGCAGGCATAGTGCCCCGAGGTTCTCCACATATCCGACTTGAGGATCTCCGGCCCGCGTACAGGCTGGTAGCCTCTGATGCGGTGTGCTTTGTGAAGGATCTCTTCGAGCTTTGCACGGAGTTTTGCCCCCTGAGGCATCCAGAACGGCAGTCCAGATCCTGCCGACTCGTTGAACATAAAGAGCTCCATCTCCGCACCGATCTTGCGGTGGTCGCGTTTCTTCGCCTCTTCGAGCATATCCAGGTGTGCCTTGAGCGACTCCTTGTCCGCAAAGGCGATCCCGTAGATACGTGTCAGCATCTCCGCTTTCTCGTCACCCCCGAGGTAGGCACCCGCCACACGGGTGAGCTTGAAGTTGTTCAGAAAGCGCAGCGCCGGTACGTGAGGCCCGCGGCAGAGGTCTTCGAACTCTCCCTGCTTGTAGATCGAAAGGGTATCATCCGGGATCCTGCTCATCACCGCCTGCTTGAGGTCGTCGTGCGCAAACTTCTTCATCGCTTCGTCTTTGCTGATCTCGTACTTTTCGATCCTGTACTTCTTCTTGATGAGCTCTTTCATCTTCTTCTCGATCGTTTTGAGGTCATCCTCGCCGATCTTCTCATCGACCCTGAAGTCATAGTAGAATCCCTCATCCACTACCGGCCCTACAAAGAACTGGGAGTTGGGGTAGAGTTCGGTGATCGCCTGCGCCATCAGGTGTGCGGTGGAGTGGCGGATGATCTCCAGCGCCTTCTCACTGTTGTCATACTCGATCGGTGTCAATCCCGCCGTATCCACAGCGCTCTGCGTATCGATGATGTTGTTGTCCTTATCCAGATATCCGATAATGTTTTCGCTCAAAATATACCCTTCACTATAGTATGAAATACGTCATTACGTTAAAAATGGGGTAATTATAGCCAAAATTCTCTCAAAGCCTCTGAAGTTTTAGTTTGAGAGACTCTTTTGCTCTTCGGTGAGGTCCTCATAGAACATATGAAATCTGCTTGGGTCCTTTTTGGCGATATACATCGCTTCATCGGCAAACTTGCTCAGCATCATCTCCGAGCGGTGGTCATCGGGGAAGGTGCTGATACCGATGCTCAGCTCGATCGGCACCGTCACCCCTTCGACCTCGAACTTTCCGATCACCTCCTGCTCCAGCTTCTCGACAAACTTGGGCAGAAAGACCTTTTTGCGGCGCGTGATGATGACGAACTCATCCCCTCCGAGCCTCGCCAGGAAGTCCTGCTCTCCCAGATAGTTGGTCAATCTTCTGACCACCTCTTTGAGCACCTCGTCACCGATGTGGTGGCCGTGCGTATCGTTGATCACCTTGAACTTGTTGAGATCGATGAACATCAGCGCGAAGAACTCCCTGCTCTTGATCGCGCTTCTGATCTCCTCTTTGTAGACCTTTCTGTTTGCCACGCCGGTCAGCTCGTCGTGTCTTGCATCCTTCGCGGTGGAAGTGAGCACCTCGGTGAGCTCCTCGTTCTTTGCGTGCATACGGACGATATACTTGAGGTAGAAGAGCGGAACCAGGAAGGTGGTCATCGCAAAAGCGATCAGGATATCGTAGTGCCCTCTCCAGTAGGCAGAGTAGAGCAGCAGTGTGATCCAGGAGAGCGCTGCGCCGACGATGCTCGTATAGAAGTACCCTATCCCGAAACTCGCACCCGAGAGCATCACCAGCCAGACATAGAAGGGAAGGAAGTAGATCCCGTACTGCTCAAACATCATCACCAGCAGCGTCAGCACCGTCAGGTCCAGCAGCACCACGACGCTCTTGCGCAGCCCGACAGCACGCTGCGGATAGCGCACCAAAAAGGCATAGTGCAGTATAGAGAACAAAAAGAGACCGCCCAGCATCACGCTGATCATGAACATCTCTTTGACGATCTCGCTCCCGATCTGTCCAAAAAGAAGGAAACTCAAAAAGGTCAGTATCCCTATCACCGCCAGCCTCGTACCCGCATACCGCTTCTCTACCTGATAATAGATGTTTTTTGTGATCACGCCTGCTCCTATGCTCGAAATAATCTCTGATTTATTATACCACAACCCCGTCACGCCATTCCCGGCATATCTTCTGAAGGCCGTAAAAAGTAAAAAGTAAAAAGTAAAAAGTAAAAATTCACCAATCACGAATTTCTAAATGCTCAACACTAATCGCTAATCACATTATCCTCGCGAAGGCGGGGATCCACAGAATCGCAAAGCGATTCACACTGCTCCCAGTTCACTGACAAATGTATGGCGGTACCAGTATTCGAGGTTGATGATCTGCCAGAAGGATAATATATTTTTGAGCGTTCCTTCACGGTAGGCCTTCCAGAGGCTATCGATCTTCTCCTGTTCGATCAAACCAAGCGCAACGATATACGGCTTACGCAACAAGGTATCGAGATTGATCGCATCGATCTCCCGTCGGACAGAATTTAAAAACTCGGCCTTTTCATTACGCAGCCTTACCTTGTCCGAGCGATTCTTTCAAATGACCGGGCAATATTTTGAAGACTGCTTTTCCGATCTTCCACAGGCAGGTACATAAGATCTATATCCACTGAAAGTCTTGGCATATTTCTGACAAACATATTGATAGCCGTGCCGCCTTTGAGAGCAAAGCACTCCTCTTTTGAAACATAAGGCAACACTTCCAGGAGCAACTGCACCTGTTGATAATAAATAGATCCTCTATCCAGCATGGTACTCCTTTGGTACTGTGATTAAAAATTCATTGTCAAAGACACCGTTTTTTACGATCTGCATCCTGCCGCTTCCGAGTTCCAGTCCCTCTTTTTTTATATGTTTTGCCCAAGGATGATTAAAGTAGTTTGCCAGATAAAGAAAAAGACGTTTTACTCTTATATTTTCACACTTACCTAGAAGCGCATTGAGCAGAGACGGACGAAGTGTCGTCACTCCTTCAAATATCTCTGCTGCAAATTCAAACCCGAGCCCATCAGGTTTTACCTGATAAAGAAGCTCCATGATAGCTCTCTCAGGAGATGAGACTACCATCTCCCAGTCTTTGATACCGGAGGGTATGCTTTTAAGTCCTACGGTACCAAAAGAGGGTTTTTTCATCACACAAAATTTTTGTTCAAGTTTGATGTTTTTAAACCATGCAGGAAGTTTTTCAGTGCCGTATAAGTATATGGTCTGTGCGTCACTGAAGGGGAGGTAGTGGGCATAACCCTGAAGGTTAAGAGAGGTTACACCCCCTATATGAAATGGTGCTTTGCCAAGTTTTTGCAGTCCCAGAACAGCACCCTGCCAGGAGGGGTTCGCATCACCTCTTATATATGATCCTCTTGAGGTTTTTTTGAGCCAACCGCTTCTGGCATACTGATAAAGCAGCTGCATAGAGTAGCCCTGCTCCGCAAGCCATGAAGCAGGAGCCGCGACTCCCTCCGGCAATATCTGATAAAGTTGTTTTATTTTTGTATCATTTTGTAAATTCATAATTTATATTTTAACTATTTTTAGAAACAATAGCAAGAAATTTGTTTTGATTTTATATATTTTTATAAATGTAGAATTGATAAAAGTATCTGTTTTTGTAAACAATACTGCATCCATCACCACTCACCATCCACCACTCACGAATTACCAATGCCCGCAGGGCTTCATTTCACTCCCCACTCCTAATTCCTAACTCGCAGCCCAGCTGCGCACCATCATCATTCACCATTCACGAATTTCTAAATGCTCAACGCTAATCGCTAATCACGTCATCCTCGCGAAGGCGGGGATCCAAAGAATCGCAAAGCGATTCACACTGCTCCCAGTTCACTGACAAATGTATGGCGGTACCAGTACTCAACATTGATATATCTCCAAAACTTAAGGATTTCCGCTGCAGAAAGCAGCCGATTATGATACTTTCCATATAACAGCTCAATCTCCTCTCGTCCGATCCATCCCATTCTAACAATCTCTGGATCATCAAAAAGAGGTGACAAGTCAATCGCATTAATCTGCTGAAGAAGCACATCCGAAAACTCTGCCTTGCCAGAACGGGTTCGGATCTTCTCAGGGAGGATACCTTTCATAGCAAGACGCAACAAGTGCTTTATACGACCCCTGCCGACCTTGAACTCCGGAGGAAGAGAGAGCATAAACTCAACCAACCTGACATCAAAAAAAGGATGTCGATACTCAACACCAAACGCTTTTTCAACAGCATGAAAAGCAGCAGCATCCATCATCAAAGCATGCAGTGGCCCTGTAACTGTATTCAGATCATAAACAAATGCCAGAGAAAGTCCGGAAGTGGCTTCATCACTACGCTTGAACTTGTGTACATTATGCTGAGATATTTGTGATCTACGTCCCAGTGCCCATTTTAGTACTTTTTTTGTTTTTTCACCGAGAAAGGGTAGTACCAGATAGTTTTTTATCTTATTTCGTCGATTTGGCATGAGATAGAGATTCCCCATCAACTCCAATAACTTAAATCGCTTTAAAAGCTCTGTCAGCACATATGGGTTTCCAGTCAAGACATGATCTCCCCCCTGTCCTGTGATAATCGTCGATATCCCCTCACGCTTCATCTGTTCAACCACAGGAAATACCATCGTATAAGTCACTAAAATCGGCCAATGGGGGTTTACCATATAGTTAAATGTCATGTCATATTGGGAACTGTAATCGGTCTGATCAATACGCAAACTTTTGGGGACAAAGTCATACTCAGATGCCACAGCATCGATATATTGTCCCTCGTCGCAGGAAAGCTCACCAAAACGCATGGTATACACATTGAGAGGTTGTTCGGGATTATTATGACGCAGCCAGGAGACGACTGAAGAGGAGTCCAGCCCACCACTGAGCTCAAAAGCGGTTGTCTCGACTTCATCGATGCGACAGCGAATCGCTTCATCAAAAAGTTCTAGGAAGCGTGTTGCCGCCTCCGCTTTAGTGATCTGATAATTCACTTTGATCGTCTCAGGTCTCCAGTATCGGTATAGTTGCTTTTCCACTTTTTCAACGCTCATCCAGTGACCCGGTGGCAAACGATAGACACCTTCATACATTGTTGCTTCATAGGCTACCCCATTTTGATGCAGCAATGATCTGATCATCTCTTTATTGGGATGTTTCACGGTCTTTGATTTTCTGAAAAGTTCATCCAGATCATTAGCGAAGTAATATTGATTTTCTTTCTCAGTGTAGTAAAGCGGCTTGATACCCAGCGGGTCACGGGCACAGAAGAAACACTCCCTTTTCTCATCGTAAAGGGCAAAGGCAAAGTCGCCCAAAAGGTGTTCATGGCATCTTTCACCCCAAGCAGTATAGGCTCGTTCCAGCAATGTTTCATCGCCGCACCGTTCATCCAAATCAAGTTTAGAACAAAGTTCGGCACGATTGTAGAAAGCCGTTACCGCGGTTTCAATCTGCATATTTCTTTAGCTCCCGCTATCACCAGGGATCAACTCTCCGCTAAGCTGCAAGATACTGTCCGAAATACCCGTGCCACTCCCTTTCGTCCACTTCTTCATCCCGCCAAGCTCTACAAGCTCCGGCGAACGGTAGATTTTGCGTTGTGGCTCGGCCATACTTCTTTCATATGCGGTCTCTTCATCCGCGCTCTGTCTATGTTTGGTTAAAAGATTGTTTTTCATAGCTCTCCCCCCGTTTTTTACCAAATACTATCATGTTTTGTTATATATTCACTTAAGTTTATTATTGATAATAGATTGGCAACACTGATTTCTGAATCCCCCCCTTCGACAGGCTCAGGGCGAACGGTAAAAGGTAAAAGGTAAAAATTCACAAATCACAAATCACCAATCACCATTCACGAATGCCCCGTCAGGAAATACCCTTGGGGTGCACCAATCACGAATTTCTAAATGCTCAACGCTAATCGCTAATCACGTCATCCTCGCGAAGGCGGGGATCCAAAGAATCGCAAAGCGATTCACACTCCTCACTCCTAATTCCTAACTCGCAGCCCAGCTGCCTTAAAGGTACTCCTCCAGATTTTCCGGCGAGAGGATCCGGTATTCGGGTTCAAACCCTTTATACCCTTCCAGCAGTTTTTTTGATTTTGCGATCAGCGCATTTTTATTGGCTCTTCTACTCTGGAGTTTTACTTCGCAGATCAGGAGTTTTTTATTCACCTCATCGATCGCTACGATGTCTATCTCATTTTGGTTGCCCCGCTCCCAGTAAGATCCGATCGCCGTATAGCGTTTTTGTTCCTTGAACAGCTCCACAAAGAGTTTTTCCAGGAACCTTCCCCTGAAGGTATCGATATCCCGCCTGATGATCTCCCGAAGCCTTGGGAAGTTTTCACTCTCGATAAGGGACTGGTACTTGAAGATGAACCGGAACCAAAATGCCAGAAAATTATCGACGATCTCATATTTCTGTACTTTGGCATTGGGTTTTGCATTGATCGGTTTGACAGATCTGATGATATGGTAGTCATTTTCAAGCCTGAAGAGGTGTCCCGAGATATTCTTCTCCAGGATGGACTCTATCTCGCTTCGTGAGGTTTTGGAGGAGGCGATCAGAGAAAGGATGGAGAAATAGGTGGTATACTCTTTGCCGAACTCCTCTATGAGCCTGTTTTTCCCCTCATCCAGGAAGATGGAGTTTTCACTGCATATCAGGTCGATCATCTGCTCGATATCAAACGCCTGGTGGAGGATGAAGTTCTCGATATATTTTGCGATGCCTCCGCTGACCAAAAAGAGGTCAAAGAGATGTCCGGCACTATAGCTTTGGTGGTCAAGCAGTATCTCTTTGAGGACGGATGGTTTGAACGGCTTGAGATCGATCTTGAAATCGGCCCTGCCGAAAAGGGGTCCATGGACATCTTCATAGATCTTTTTCATCAGGCTGTAGACCGAACCGCACGCGACAAAGTGGATCTTCGCACGCTCCTTATGCAGGTCCCAGAGTTTCTGGATGGAGGAGAAGATCGAAGGGTTGACCCGGTAAAACTCCTGGAACTCGTCGATGATCAGTGTAAAGGGTGTTGTTTTGCCGAGTTCCAGGAGGTATTCAAAGAGATCCTCAAACTTTGTGATCGTTCCAAATACCTTGATCCCCAGTTTGTTTGAGATCTCGCTGACAAACTCTTCACAGAGCAGCTGTTCTGTTTTTTTGGAGACAAAGAGGTAGATCGTGATATCCTCCGAGTATTTCTGAAGGGCCAGCGTGGTCTTCCCGACCCGACGTCTTCCTATCAGCATGGTCATGATGCCTCTGGTGCTTTTCAGCCTATCGCCCTGCGAGAGTATCGCAAGTTCATCTTCCCTGTTATAAAATTTCATCTGATAACCTTTGTTATGATAACTGTAGTTATTATAACTGTGGGATACTTACAGAAAGTTAAGTACCTCCCCCTTCGACAGGCTCAGGGCGAACGGACACAACGATCCTCCCCTACAGATCACCAGACTCCGTCATCCTCGTGCTTGACACGGGGATCCACAAGCCATGGCGAACAGAAAAAAAGTAAAAAGTAAAAAGTAAAAAGTAAAAATTCACCAATCACGAATTTCTAAATGCTCAACGCTAATCGCTAATCACGTCATCCTCGCGAAGGCGGGGATCCAAAGAATCGCAAAGCGATTCACACTGCTCACTCCTCACTCCTAATTCCTCACTCGCAGCCCAGCTGCGATTGCCCCGTCATCCCCGGGCTCGCCTCGGGGTGGTCACAGCGTGGATTGGCAAACCCACCCTTGTATAATGCCAAAGTAGACAAAGAAGTTCTGAAAAGAGATAAAATGTCTACAAAGGATTAAGGGTAAACCGTCCCACCCTAAAGCATTGAAATAGTCAAAGATACTAAA
>DSDW01000122.1 GCA_011048515.1 Campylobacterota bacterium
ATTTGATATCGAGTACAACTTGACTCACTTTTTCAGGGATATTCAACTTTAATTTTTTATCCAAAACTTGTAAAAAGTTCTTTGCATTGATTTCATTGGATGACGGGCTATCTATCCAGTAGTTGATGACCTTATCTATCTCATCTTTTGTAAGCTGTTTCACTTCATCTGTAGCACTATGAACTGCCTTGTAATTCTCCAACTTCTGTCTCATCGTCAACTCAATATTTCTGACATTAGATAACGGAACTCTCTTCTCTTGACCTTTTGGATTATATTTGTCATAGAATGTACAATACTCCACCATATTTTCAAAGCTTTTTAACGGTCTTTGATAAAATGGGGAATTCACTTTACTTTCATCTAACAATTCTGACAAAAATTTTTGGCAAGTCTCAGAGGTATTAAAAAGCACTTGATTGTCACATTGCGAGTTGACAACTTTGATAAGTTCTTCTTTGTGTAATTCACGATCTAATGAATTACTATAGTTACCCTTTTTATTTCTTATAGAAACATTCTGAAATGTTCCTTCTTGTTCTTCCCGTTTTAGTGTTAGGACTTTAGAGGGAAGTACATAGTTATTCTCTAAATAAGCTTTTTTATTTTTCGTTACAGCTGCATTGATCTCACCATCTTCATTTGAGATTGAAAACATATTGTTATAACCACGATCTGTAAGAATCGAGTAAACTGCCAATATAAACTCACCTTTGCTTAACTGTTCTCCACTTACTGCTTTCTCTCTCAGTCTATAGACATCTTTCTCTGTCACTGCCAAATTATTTAAATACTTTGTAGTATTTTCCACAAACTCAGAGGATGCGATACCATACTTTACAAATACTCTACGTGTAAATTTCTTTCTTGCACTTTTTCTCTCATTTCTACGCCTGCTACTACGTGCATTACGTCGTTCTTCTGCAGTATATGGTTCGCTAAACACAATACTATTACTCACAAGTTCTTCAAAAACTATTTTACTACCATCATCAAAAATATTTAACAATGAAAAACCAATGCTATTTGAACCTAAATCTAGACCAAGAACTATTTTACCCATACTCTTCCCCTCAATGAAGTTATATTTAAAGTATCATACCAAAAACTTCTACACCCTCTGCCATACACTCACCCAGAGCCTCTCCCAAGTCGGTTTAGACTTGTCAAAATAACGTACCTCAACATCAAGGGCCATACCATTGTCAAGCATTGAAGCAAAGATACGGCTGTTTTCTTTGGGGATGTAGCCTACTTTGATCTCTCCGGTATAGAGCGCTACGGCGTATCTGTCATAAGGATTATCTTTTTCTCTGATCAAGCATAGTTTCTCACGTGGCATGAAGTCTCTTGCTTTGGAATCATGGTACTGCAACCCCGCCACTTTCAGTGTCGTAAGTTTAAACCTTGTCTGCTTTCTTTTATCGGAAGCCCAAGCGCCCAGTGTCAAACCCGCAAAAGCCAGTGATAGTCTTTGTATAAATTTTCTTCTATTCCATATCATATTGTTATGATATCAGAAGCGTATTGACACTTATTTGTCACTCATACCGTATCTTTTCGTCCTCATCCCGATAAATTTCCAAATCCTCCATCAGCTCATCCCGCAGCCACTTCGGCTCGATGATATGCACTCTCGGCAGCCAGTACTTGATCTGTGGGAGTATCTCCAGTTTGTGGGTGATCTCGCAGTGTACCTCCAGCCCTCCGTCATAGTGTTCATCCTCGATGGTCTGGGATTTGTGCAGTTTGATATCTTTGATATACCCGGCGATCTCCGGCCGGACATAAAGCACCACGCGGAAACTCTCTTTTCCCGAGGAACTCCAGATACTTTTCAGGCTGTTGGCTTGCGCTATCATCTCTGGTGTGAGCGTCTGCTTCTCTTTCACTCTTCTGAAGTGCCTGATCTTCTCAAGGTTGAAATATTTGATCCCATCATCCTTGTAATCCCTTGCGATCAGATACCACCTGCCGTTTTCTGTATAGATCTTGATAGGATCGACTACCCTCTCCGAACTCCCCTCCGCCTTGAGATAGACAAAGCCGCACTTCTCATCGCTCATCAAAGATGCAGCCAGTGCCTCACCAAGCTTCTTGGGCAGATTTTTGTACTCAACGGCAAAAGAGATCTTCTCGGAAGAGAGATTGGAACGCTCCAGGCACTCCACCTCTATCTCAAGATTCCGGGCAAAAGAAGAGAGAAGTATATGGTTGAGATCATCTGTTTCTTTGAAAAGTGCGGACCTGTCCAGACCCCAGAGGCCTTTACTGTTTTGCAGAGGAATGGTCTGCGTGATCTTAAGCATATCGCGGTGGATAGTACGTGAGGATACACCGTACTCGACCGATACGATTCCGGCACTGAGCCTTTCACCGGCATAGAGTCGCCGGACGATATCAAGTATCCTGGGGATCGGGGTTTTCTGTTTTTGATATGCCATAGCACATTATAGCAGAGAGTTTATGCTATAATTGGACTAAAAAAGGAAGGAGTATCTTCATGTTGGACAAAAAACAAATACTCTCTTCTTTAAAAGCTTACAAAAACGCGCATCAGACAGAATACGGAATCGAAGAGATAGGTCTTTTCGGTTCATACGCAAAAGACAGCGCAAAAGAAGAGAGCGATATCGACATCTTCATCAAACTCAAACACTCAAACCTTTTTTTGCTTTCCAAAATACGCATAGAACTCGAAGAGATATTTGGGAAACATACCGACCTGGTGCAGCTTCGGGAAAAGATGAACAGCTACCTCAAAAAGCATATCGAACAAGAGGCAATCAGTGCATAACCAAGAGTTGGTCAAGGAGATACTGCTTCAGATCGATCAGGCTTTAGATACGATCAAGTTTCGGTTTAAGCCTGTAACCAGCATTGATTTTTTAATAGAAACACCAGAAGGGCAAGAAAAACTTGACAGTCTATGTATGCTTTTCATCGCTATCGGAGAGAGTTTGAAAAACATTGATAAATTGACTGATCAAACACTTTTACAACAATACGAACATATTGATTGGAAAGCGATCAAAGGAATGAGAGACATCCTTTCGCATCACTATTTCGACATCAATGCAGAAGCCATCTATTACGCCTGTCAAGAAGAGATAGTGCCGCTTCAAAAGACCATCAAACAAATAATCCAAGAGATATAAACTTATATGCGCTTAAAATCCATCTTTACCAACAGTTTCGGTATCCTATTTTCCCGTATCACAGGGCTGGGGCGTGATGTCCTGATGGCCTCTGCGCTGGGGGCTTCTGTCTGGAGCGATATGTTCTTTGTCGCTTTCAAACTCCCCAACCTCTTTCGCCGCATCTTTGCAGAGGGCGCCTTCACCCAGGCCTTTATGCCCTCGTTTGTCGCAAGCAGGCAGAAGGGGGTCTTTGCGACGGCGATCTTTTTGCGGTTTCTGCTTTTTCTGGGGGCTTTCTCTCTGCTGGTCACCCTCTTCCCCGAACCGATCACCAAAGCGCTTGCGTGGGGGTGGGAGTGGGAACAGATCGGGCTGACCGCACCGCTGACCGCGATCAACTTCTGGTACCTTGACCTGATCTTCATCGTCTCGTTCCTTGCCACGCTGCTGCAGTACAAAGAGCACTTTGCCACGACAGCGATGTCCACCGCACTGCTCAACATCGCGATGATCGCAGCCCTCCTCCTCTACATGAAAGAGGACCCCTCGATCGTCGCCTATGCCCTGAGCATCGCCGTGGTAGCAGGCGGGATACTTCAGGTAGCAGCACACCTCATCGCCATCAAACAGCTCAACCTTCAGCGCATCCTGATCGGCGGATGGAAATACCGCAACCAAAAAAATGTAGAGGAAGAGAAAAAGCATTTCAACAAACTCTTCCTCCCTTCGATCTGGGGAAACTCCACGCCACAGATCTCCGCCTTTGTCGATACGATACTGGCGACCTTTCTCATCTCAGGATCGGTCTCCTATCTCTTTTATGCCAACCGTGTCTTCCAGCTGCCGCTGGCAGTCATCGCCATCGCCACGGCAACAGCCCTCTTCCCGGCGATCTCCAAAGCGATCAAGAACCACCAGGAGACCAAAGCCTATGAAAACCTCGACAAAGCCTTCTGGTTACTGGCATTTCTCCTCACTTTTTCCACGCTGGGGGGCATACTGCTGGCAGAACCGATCATCTGGCTGCTCTTTGAGAGAGGGAAGTTCACCGAAGTTCAGACAGCAGAAACCGTCAGCGTGCTTCAGATGTATATGATAGGACTGCTCCCCTTCGGGCTGGCAAAACTCTTCTCCCTCTTCCTCTATGCCACGCACAGGCATCTCAAAGCGGCAAAGATCTCGCTCTATTCGCTGATCACCTCGGTAAGCGGCTCTTTGATACTGATGCACCCTATGGGAGCTTCGGGGCTGGCGCTGGCAGGGAGTATCGGCGGATGGGTGCTTTTCATCCTCACGGTCAGGGAAGTCGGGCCGGACCGTTTCTATGCGATACTCTGGTCCAAAAAACTTTTCTACCTTCTACTGGCAACAGCCCTCCTCGCGCTTCTGCTGCTCTACCTCAACGGCTGGCTTACCGGGCTCATCAGATAAATTGGATATAATCACAGCAGTATAAACTTCAGTAAAGGTATCCTGACTCCATGCAGATCTACGACAGCGTACAAAAAAAGAAAGTTCCTTTTGAGCCCATCAGAAAAGGGGAAGCCAGCATCTATGTCTGCGGCCCTACGGTCTATGACGATGCGCACCTCGGGCATGCACGCAGCGCCCTGGCATTTGACCTTCTGGCACGCACACTGAAGGCCCTGGGGTACAAAGTCACAATGGGCAAGAACTTTACCGATATCGATGACAAGATCATCAAGAAGGTAGAGGAGACAGGCAAAAGCCTGGAGGAGATCACCACCCACTATATCGCCCGCTACCTCGAAGAGATGGACACGCTTGGCGTGGCACGCGCGGATATCGAGCCCAAGGCGACGGAGTCCCTGGATGCCATAGAGCAGATGATACAGAAACTGATAGAGAAGGATGCCGCCTATCTGGTCAGCAGCGGCGATGTCTACTTTGACACCAGCAAAGACCCACACTACGGTGACATCTCCCATCAGGTCGGCGAGGATGAGGAGAACCAGAGCCGCATAGAGCATACCGGCGAGAAGAGAAACCCCAAGGATTTCGCACTTTGGAAAGCCTGCAAAGGGGACGAGGATATCTGTTTTGATACCGCATTTTCCAGAGGGCGCCCGGGATGGCACATCGAGTGTTCGGCGATGATCGAAAAGCACTTTGCCAAAGAGCACGGTAACGAGCAATATTCTATCGATATCCACGGCGGCGGGGCGGACCTGCTCTTCCCCCACCATGAGAACGAAGCGGCACAAAGCCGCTGTGCGACCGGACATGAACTTGCCAAGTACTGGATGCACAACGGTTTTGTACAGATAGACGGGGAGAAGATGAGCAAAAGCCTGGGCAACAGCTTCTTTCTCAAAGACGCCCTGAGTGTCTACGACGGAGAGATACTGCGCTACTATCTCAACTCCGTGCACTACCGCAACAACTTCAACTTCAACGAAGAGGACCTCCTCTCCGCGAAAAAGAGGCTCGACAAACTCTACCGGCTGAAAAAACGCGTCGTTCCGGGAAAAGGTTCTGCGGTGAACAAGGCGTTCAAAGAGGCGCTGCTGGAGGCGATGAGCGATGATCTCAATATCTCCGTAGCCCTCTCTGTGATCGACGAGATGGTTGCCAAGGCCAATGAACAGCTCGACAGCAACCCCAAAGAGAAGGCGCTCAAAAAAGAGACGATTTCCAATATCGAGTTTATCGACACGCTGCTTGGTTTCGGAGGCAAAGAACCCTATGCCTATTTCCAGATCGGCATCGATGAAGCCCTCAAAGCAAAGATCGAGACCCTTCTGAGCGAACGCAGCGAAGCCAAAAAAGCGAAGGCGTTCGAGCGCTCCGATGCGATCCGGGACGAGCTTACCGCGTTGGGTATCGCGATCATGGACACAGCAGAGGGAACCGTATGGGAAAAGGCCTGACGGATAAAAGTATGGCAACGCCATACAGCCCCCAACTGCTCCCTGCTCCCTGCTCCCTGCTATCTCACACCGATAGGTGTACAAGATGAAAGAGCTACTCAGACAGTACCTCCCCTATCTCTCCGGATATAAGAGGTCCTTCTTCTTTGCCGTACTGGGCATGATCGCCGTGGCGGTCGGTACCGCCGGTACCGCCCAGCTCATCAAACCCGTACTCGATGATGTCTTTATCAACAAAGACACCGAGATGCTGGCACTGATGCCGTTCCTTCTTATCGGTGTCTTTACACTCAAGGGGGTCGGAAGCTACATCCAGACCTACTATACCTCCTATATCGGACAGGATGTCGTCAGAAGGCTCAGGGACAACCTCGTCTCACACTTGACCCACCTTGATATGGCATTTTTCAGACAGATGCACAGCGGGGAGATACTCTCGCGTACCACCAATGACATTTCGCGCATACAGGCCGTCGTAGCCAACATCATTCCCGATCTCCTCAGGGAAGCACTGACCATCTTCGCGCTGACAGCCTATGTGATCTATGAGAGTCCCAAGCTCTCACTCTACTTTCTCATCATCATGCCATTGGCGATCTTCCCCTTGAGCAGACTCTCCAAAAAGATGCGAAGATATTCCAGGTCCTCCCAGGAGAGTACCGCGGAGATGACCGCAAGACTCGGCGAGATACTCTCCAATATCGAAGTGATCAAGTCCAACTCGACACAGCGTTATGAACAGCAGCGTTTCGAGGTACAGAACCAGAATGTCTTCAAATATATCATGAAACAGATCAGGACCAACGCCCTCACCTCGCCGGTGATGGAGATACTCGGCTCGATCGCGATCGGGGTCGTGATCTTTATCGGGGGTACGGAGGTGATAGAAGGGCGGATGAGTGTCGGTACATTTTTCGCTTTTGCTGCAGCGCTCTTTATGCTCTATGATCCCATCAAACGTCTGTCCAAACTTTATAACAGGGCCCAGGATGCCATCAGTGCCAATATCCGTATGAATGAACTGCTGAATACGAAACCGACGATCATTGCAGGTGACACAACACTGACAGAGACCGTCGAAACGATCACCCTGAAGGATGTCTCTCTCCACTATAACGGAATACCTGCATTGACGGGTATCTCTTTTAATGTGAAAAAAGGAGAGTCGATCGCCCTGGTAGGAGACAGCGGTGCGGGGAAAAGCTCTCTTGTCAACCTGCTGGTACGCTTCTATGACCCAAGCAGCGGCGAGATACTGATCAACGGCAGGGACTTTCGGGATTTCACGCTCGAATCTCTCCATCACAAGATCGCCTATGTGACACAGCGCATCTATATTTTCAACGATTCTGTCGCAGCCAATGTCGCCTACGGGGAAGCGATCGATGAAGCGCGTGTCATCGAGGCATTGAAGAAAGCCTTTGCAATGGAGTTCGTCGAAAAGCTTGAAGAGGGCATCCATACACAGCTTTCGGAAGGGGGAGGCAACCTTTCGGGCGGGCAGAGGCAGCGTATCGCTCTGGCACGGGCACTCTACAAAAATCCTGATATCCTGATACTCGATGAAGCGACCTCCGCACTGGATAACAGAAGCGAAGCACTGATCCAGCAGGCACTCACAAAACTCAAACCCGAAATGATCACCATCACCGTGGCGCACAGGCTGAGCACAGTTCAGGATGCCGACACAATTTTGGTCTTTGAAAACGGGAGGATCATCTGCGGCGATACGCATACCAACCTACTCAAACACTGCCAGGTCTACCAGCGTCTTGCAAGTAAGTTATAACGCTACAGATGGTATAATCTGACCCAATCCACATAAAGGTTCGTGATGATCAGATTACTCTTTTCTTTTATACTTATCTTCAGCCTTTCAGAAGCAAAGCCCCTAAAGAACTACGCCTTTGCGGGTCTCCTGGCTTCAACGCAGACGATCAATATCGATGATGAGGCAACCACCCACAAGACCGGTATAGGGATCAGGTACGGACAGCAATCTCTGGAGTGGAGAACCATGTTTTCCCTGGAGTATTACCCGAACAACTATGCCGGTTACTCAGTAGAGATCGACAAGATCCTCCTTGACGAGATGTTCGGCACACCAGAGGTCAGACCCTATCTCGGAGGGACGATCGGATACCTGAAATATGACAAAGATGCGCTTGAGGGAATACCGCATGATGAAACTGTCGGCTTCTACTATGGCGGCAACTTTGGATTTATCCTCTATGCGACCGACAATATCGATGTTGATCTGGGGTATCACTACTATAAAGTGCAAAACCTGGATTTTCTGGATCATCTTCACGGCCCTACTTTGGCTGTTCACTACTTTTTTTAACTACGGGAGTATATAGTGTCATTTTTTTCTTACCAGACCCTCAAAAAAATCCTTTTCAAACTGGATCCTGAAACCGCGCATACCATTGCGAGCCTGGGACTGAGAGCGGTTGCCCACTGCCCCATCGCGATGCGTATGCTCAAGGAACACTATTTTGTTGATGACAAAATGCTGCATCAGAAGCTTTTCGGACGCACCTTCAAAAATCCGGTAGGCCTGGGGGCAGGGTTTGACAAGGACGGCCAGTATATTACTGCGATGCCGACCCTTGGGTTCGGTTTTACCGAGATCGGTACAGTGACACCCAAACCGCAACCGGGCAACCCAAAGCCAAGACTCTTCCGCCTTCCCGATGAGGAGTCACTGCAGAATGCAATGGGCTTCAACAACAAGGGAAGCCACTATATGATCCAGCGTCTCAAAAAACTCTACTTCTTTGACTATCCGGTGGGGATCAATATCGGGAAGAACAAAGTCACGCCTGAAGATCAGGCGCTGAGTGACTATGAGATCCTTTTCAAAGCCTTTAGGGAGTATGGAGACTACATCGTTATCAATATCTCCTCTCCGAACACACCGGGACTGCGTGATCTGCAAAACGAGAACTTCATCAAGGCGATCTTTGATATGGCAAAACAGATCACCGACCAGCCGGTCTTCCTCAAGATCGCTCCCGATATGGAAGCCGAAGATGCGGTCAGGCTCTGCAAAGTGGCGGTGGATGCAGGCGCAGCGGGGATCATCGCTACGAATACGACCATCGACTACTCCCTGACCGACTCACCCCACAAACGCAGCTTCGGCGGGATCTCCGGCGCACTGCTCACCGAAAAATCCTACCAGCTCTTCAGGGCGCTGGGCAAAGAGCTCTACGGAAAGACCCTGCTGATCTCCGTAGGCGGTATCGACTCGGCAGAAGAGGCCTACAGACGCATCAAAGCCGGTGCCTCCCTGGTACAGGTCTACTCCATGCTGATCTACAGAGGCCCCGGACTCATCAAAGAGATCAACGAAGGGCTGATCAAACTCTTAAAGCAGGACGGGTATACGCACATTAGCGAAGCAATCGGAGCCGATTACCGATAGGTAATCGAGTGCATAACTAATAACTCATAGTGAATAGTTATGGTATGTTTTTAAAAAAACTACTATTCACTATTGTTGAAAAAAGGATAAGTATATGATTTTAAAACTATATTATCTAGAAAAAAAAAGTATTGCCATGCAATACGTACCTAAACTATTCACTATTCACTATTCACTATTCACTAAAGCAGTGGTTTTGACACTGCTGATCACAGGAACACTTATGGCAAACTCACTCCCAAAACACTACACAAAAACACTTGGCAATGGCCTTCAGATCGTCGTGATCCCGATGGATAACGGCTCGGGTGTCATCACAAGCGACATCTACTACAAGGTCGGAAGCCGCAA
>DSDW01000056.1 GCA_011048515.1 Campylobacterota bacterium
ATCCAGGATGGCCTGAAAGCGTTCCGCCTGCGTCTTCAAGTGATGCTGCTGTTTTAACAGAGATTGATTGAGTTCGACAAGACGCTGATGTTCCAGGCAGGCATGAATACCGATGTCTATCTTGGGACGAAGCGAAAAGAAGATATTTGCAATCGTAATCATATCACTATGCGTATTCTTATTGTAAACAAGTGCCAGCATATAGTTATCCAGGGGGAGATAGAGAATCTCATAAGAGAGCTCATCCATCTTTACAGATATAATTTCATATTTCTCTAAGTTTTGGACCAGGTGATCGCTCACCATATCATAAAAACTCTCTTTTCCTTTATATGCAACTATCTCGATATGCCCCTGCTTTGGATAGCCTAAAAGTGCGCCATAGAGTGCAGAGGTTTTTTTAATAAATACCCTTAAAAACTCTCTTGACATCTCCTGAAGGTCCAAAGAGTGTCCAAGTGACGACTCGCATTCATAGGCAAGACCTAATAGCTCCAAACTAGTCATTAAAAGGCCCCTATGACACAGGTTTTATTATACAAATCGATATACCCTTCATTCACATTGGCGATCTCTCCCAAACTCAGTACTCCAAACAAGGTAACCTGATCACTCTGGATAGACTCGACTACCCCGTTAATCTCTCTCTTGAAATCACTCCCCAATACAAGCGCACGCGAGATACAGTCTATCATAAAAACATTTTGAAGATTATCCTGCTTTGAAATCGCTTCTTTGGCAGCAGACCTTGCAGCATATATCAGTTTTTCTTTCTCTCCCTTTAGGATATAAACGATGGAATTTTTATCGATGTCACCGACCAACACTAACGTACCATCCTTACGATGGATCGGATCACGTACCACAAGTTCGCCATCGATACTGGATAACCCTAACGGATAATATTTTGAAAGCTCAAAAAACGTTTCCTTGGAAAAACTTTTTCCGGAGTCTTTTTCCACAACCTCCCGATAGACATCAAATGCATCCCTGAAATCCAATGCATGCAACTCAAGTTTATCTGCATCGGTGACAATATGCGGACCGGAGATCTTCTCCCAGCAGTTTGAGACCGCTACGGTGAAACGAAAGGAATCAGTAATGATCAAGGCCCCGTCCTGTATCCTCTGTTCTTTGGAAAAAAGCACCGCTTCCTGTTTCAGTGTAAGCTTCCCGGCTCCCCCTCCCAAAATCGTATTCCTTGCCTCTATTGACTCATAAAGTTCTTCCAGAAAATCAGTCACACCGGTAGATAAACCGTCAACGAACACAAGCATATCACTGCCGTCCAATACCGCCTTACTGCTATTAAAACTCTCAAAATCAGTAAGCAGGACACTGGCACTGTCATTAAGCTCTACAGCAACGATGACATTACTATAGTGGTTGTCTCCGTAAATTACCTGGGGGAAAATCGCGCCATAAACCTCACCGCTGTATTCAGCAAGACGGTTATGATCAAAGTCGCTTTCTTCACCCACCAATAAAAGTATCTTTTTTGAACTCTTTTGAAATATATGAAAAAAATCATCTAATGAAAAAATCAAATAACTTTTCAACATTGGCTTCCCCTTCCAACTGTTAACTAAGGAAATCGCACAGGGAACTCTATACTCTATGTCTTCTGTTTATGATACCATAGGCTGAATAAAATACACATACAGATTTTAGATGATTAAATAGCAGATTCAAAATAAAATTGATGAGATGTTGATTGAAAATATTTTTAGAAGTGTGGCTCCGGATGCTGGATTCGAACCAGCGACCAAATGATTAACAGTCATCTACTCTACCACTGAGCTAATCCGGAATGGGGAGAAACGTTAAAAAAAGTAAACAGTTTTACTTTTTTAGTTTCGGAACCGTAGTCGTTGTGCTTAAGCACCGACGAAGGCTAGTTTAAAAAAAGTGATTACAAAATAGAATGGCTCCGGATGCTGGATTCGAACCAGCGACCAAATGATTAACAGTCATCTACTCTACCGCTGAGCTAATCCGGAATGTTTAAAAAGTAACACCTTTTTTAGTGGGTGAGATTATAGTGCTTTTTAACTTTAATGTCAAGCAATTTTAAGCTAAAACGTAAAATTTCACACCATTACTCTCAATAATTTTAAGTTCACCCCTATTGATCAATTCTTCTACCCTTTTTTGACTCTCTTCGTCAAAAAGTACTTCGATATCATCCGGACTTAACGGTCGCATCGCCAGTGTTTCAAGTATCTCTTCATTCGTATAGCCAGAAGCTCTTGCCTCTGACTTCTTGCGGGAAACGATATAAAGAGGCAGTGAAGCATCAAACTGTTTTGAAACTGCCAGCATCTCTTCATAACTGAGAGGCTTGACATCATACGCAGGCGGCCTGTCGATCGTTCCGAGGTCGATGCGTGTCGGGCGGAGTTTGAGAAGATACGCATTGAGCAGGGTGATCTCTTCGGGTTTGTCATTCAGTGTTTTTACGAGAAGTATCTCAACGATCAATGGGCCCTGATACCGGGACTTGAACGCCAGCATTCCCTCCTTGATCTTCTCAATGTCGATGCCCGGATGCGCACGATCCAGTTTTTTGAGACAGGTCTGCGTCGCACAGTCCAGGGAGAGCTTCACCTCATCAAGCTTCAGAAGTGCCTCCTGTACCTTGGGATCATCGATCGTCCCGGCATTGGAGAGGATCAGTGTTTTGATCTCCCCTTTGACCTTGTCTATCTCATCGATAAGTTCTGAGAGATGGGGGTAAAGGGTCGGTTCACCGTTTGCCGTCAAAGTAATAAAATCGACATCAGGGTGTTCCTTCAGCCCCTTTTTCAGCGCTTCCATCACCTCTGCAACGCTGATAACATCCTCATAACGGTCCATTGTCTTTGCCGGTTCTAGTTCGCAGTAGAGACAGTCAAAATTACACTGTTTTTTGGAAGGACTGAGATCAATCCCAAGAGACTTGCCAAAACGGCGGGAGTATACCGGCCCAAAAATAATCGATGACATCACTGCTCCTTTATACTCAACCGCTGGCGGTACTTTTCGAGTTTCTTTTTCAAATTTTTCACCGAATTCTTCTCTATCAGCGTTTCACGTTTTTCCAGTTTATACCCTAACTTCGCTTCAAACTTTAACACCATGATTCTCTTGTAGAGCTCAATGATCCTGGCATTGGTCAGTCCTCCAAGGAAATTACGGATAAGGATCAACTCCTCACGCCTTGCATGGATATCATCGACTTCTCTTTTCCTCAGTTCTATCAGGGCTTCCTTGTAGGTATTGCTATCGATCAGCTCCAGTTCAAAGTACTGGTTGATAAAGTAGTCTGCCACAGCAGTAAAATAGTGTTTATACGGCTTTTTTATCTTTTCCACCCGCTTTGAACCCCAGATATGTTTTGCCGCGATACGCTGGAAGTCGCTACGCAGTGCTTCTATCTCTTCATCTATCGGTACAAGTTTGCCGTTTTCGTCTAACCGGAAATTACGGTTAAATGCCATGGAGATACTGTTCATCACATTTTGGAACTCTGTTTTGGCGTTGCTCGATCGTTCAAGCAGGGCAATCAGCAGTTCTTTGATCCTGAGTTTTTCAAAATGCATACCGTCTATCTCTTCAATCACTATAGGTTTGATATGCACCAGTTTTCTCAGCTCTTTTATGCGCACTTCGCTTTTGATCATTCCCTTGAGGATCTCTTTGAGCTTGCCTTTGGAGTAGATATTGAGCGAGTCGATGATATCTGTCACTCTGTAGCGGTTTTCATCCGCAAGGTCCATCGCCTGACAGAGGATCGTTTTGCCTGTCTGGTTCTCTATCCTGATGCCTTTGGAGGTGAGATACTCCTCCTCCAGTCTGATCGCACGTTCCTGATACGCTTTGAGGTAACTATATTCAGGATACTCTCTCAGCTCTTTGGCACGTTTGAGCAGTGAGGCAAGCGCATACTCCCTGATATCCTGAGGGAGTACCTCATAGAGCTCATACTTTTCGATACGCCGGAAGTTGTTGAGATTGGCATTGAAACGGATGGGTTCTTCAAGGTGGGAAGAGGCCTCCACGATCATCCTGTCAAGGATCACTTCGCCGTCATGGCTGTATGCGGTATGCCCGATGTCGTGCAGCATCCCTACGATCTTGGCGACATTAAAAAAGTTCAGGTTCACATCATGCCCCAACTGGCGGCTGATATGGTTCATCATATACTCCGTACTCAGCCCCACCTCAACAGAGTGGCTGTAGCGGTTACGGATGCTGTCCCTGGTTTTCTGAGAAAGATACATGGGGATATCTTTAAGCCGGACAAAGACTTTATGCCCGACGATCCCCATTTCACACTCTTCGACGAGGCTATGAAAGCGTTCAGGGTTCAGCGTGTAATGTTCAGAACTCATTGGTTAGGATATCCTTGCATTTCAACTTGTGCGTGTTCTGGGTTCAGCGTGTAGTGTTCAGGATTATTAGTCGTCTACTGGTTCCAAAATTGTATTTGGGAATCAATGTAGAGGATATGACACATCAGTTCAATATACACTCCCAAACTCAGTTTGGGAGCGAGGGGAACGCTGAACTCTGAACTCTGTTTCGAGAAAACTACTGTTTTCCCGAAACTCTATGGCACTCTCTTACAAAGTGCTTTGCATTTTCTACAGGTACATCAGGCAGGATCCCGTGACCGAGGTTGAAGATATGTCTTTTGCCGCCCATGGTCTTCTGGATCGCCTCCACACATGCGGTGGTCGCTTCCTGGGAGTAGAGACGGCACGGTTCCATATTGCCCTGGAGCACATACTTCTCTCCCAGTTTCTCTTTTGCCAGCGCCATCGGTGTACCCCAGTCCACGCCGAACACATCGAAGTTTCCATAGACCAGGCCGCGCTCGATAAAGGCAGTAACCCCCTTAGGGAACATGATCACAGGGATATGCGGATACTTCTCTTTCAGGTACTCCGAGATCTCCACCATGTATTTCCAGCTGAACTCATCATACTTGCTAGGTTCGATCGCTGCCGCCCAGCTGTCAAAGATCTGCACGACGTCAACACCCGCTTCGATCTGCTTCTCCATATAGAGCTTGACCACTTCGGTCACTTTTGCAAGGATATTGTGAAGCAGTTCAGGGTTGGAGTACATCATCTTTTTACAGATATTATAGGTCTTCGTCCCCTGCCCTTCGATCATATAGGTTGCCAGTGTCCAGGGAGCGCCGGTAAACCCAATCAGCGCCTTCTCATCACCTCTTGCATCGAGCTGCTCTCTAAGCAGTTTGATCGTCTCATAGACATAGGTGAGTCTGCTGGCCGCCTCTTCACCGCCGATCAGCCTGTCAAGGTCTTCCTGCGTACGTACAGGATCACTGAATTTCGGCCCTT
The DNA here is from genome assembly GCA_011048515.1 of Campylobacterota bacterium. GTDB lineage: Bacteria > Campylobacterota > Campylobacteria > Campylobacterales > Sulfurovaceae > Sulfurovum. The sequence goes on from DSDW01000056.1 coordinate 5,352, forward strand.
CCCCTTTCACAAAGGAAAGGTCCATCCCCATCTCATCGGGGATCACGAGGATATCGCTAAAGAGGATCGCAGCATCAACACCGACGATATCAAGAGGCTGGATCGTCACTTCTGCCGCTTTTTCCGGGTTGTGGCAGAGGTTGAGAAAGCTGCCTGCCTCGCTGCGTACTGCCATGTATTCCGGCAGGTATCTTCCCGCCTGTCTCATCATCCAAACCGGGGTATAAGGTGTCTCCTTGCCGAAACATGCATCTACAAATATCTTACTCATCAATGTTTACCTACTTTACCTAAAAAATACAATCCTACAGCCAATGCAGTGATAGAGATCGCAAAATACATCATCTCCATAGGCGTTTTGAACTCTGTGTGCAATACTCTTTGGAAGAAATTTACCACAAGTACCATCACGATGACTTTCGCGATCTTGTCTTTCAGCTGGTCAAGGTTGCTGATCGCAAGCAGCTGAGAACCGTTCCTGCCCTGAGCTTCATCGATATGGGAAATGAATAGCTCATAGAGACCGAAAGCAAAGATGAACATCACCACGGCGATCAGATAGAGATCCACTGCCCCGATAATACCGGCAACTACATCTTCGTGAAAATGTTCAGGGTGGGGTATCGCATGCGTCACCACCTGAAACGACATGATTGCCACATTCCAGATATCCAGCGATGCAACAACAAAGAGTATGATGGCACCCAACAGCCCAAAAACCACTGCCAACAGTACGATAAACCTGCTTCTCCAGATCGCACCTTCAAATAATGCTTCCAACATTACACGTTCTCCTCTAGTTTGATCCACTTCTGGGCGATTCTCACCGCATTCGTTGCAGCACCCACTCTTACCTGGTCAGCAACTCCCCAAAGGTGAAGGATATTGGGCGCAAAATTATCTTTTCTGATACGTCCGACATAGGTATAATCCGTATCTGTCGCTGTCATTGGCATCGGGTATTCACTCTTTTCAAGATTATCGATCACTTTGACATTCTCAAAGTTTGCCAATGCCTCTCTTGCAGCTTCTACGTTCACATCGACATTTTCAGCAAAGGTGACCGTGATCGACTCGGAGTGGCTTCGAAGTACCGGCACACGTACACAGGTTGCCGAGACCGCAAAGTCAGAATGCATGATCTTGTTCGTCTCGTTGACCATCTTCATCTCTTCTTTGGTATAACCGTTCGGCTGAGGCGCATCGATCTGCGGGATGACATTCAGCGCGATCTGGTGCGCAAAAGCATTACATTCGCTCTCGCTCAGCCTGAAGGCAAAAAAGTCCTGCATCTGGCGAACCAGCTCTTCCATCCCTTTTTTCCCCGCACCCGATGTCGCCTGATAGGTACTGACATCCACTCTTTTGATGCCGCCGTAAAGGTCATACAGCGGTTTAAGCAGCTGTACCATCTGGATCGTTGAACAGTTGGGATTTGCGATGATCCCCGTATCTTTCCAGAGTTCGATATCTTCCGGGTTTACCTCAGGCACGACTAGAGGCACTTTTGGGTCCATTCTGAAGTGAGAAGTGTTGTCGATCACTACCGCACCAGCTTCTACCGCAAATTTCGCATACTGCGCAGAGATGCTTCCGCCCGCCGAAAAGAAGGCGATATCGATATCACGTCCCTCAAATACTGTCTCTGTGAGCTCTTCGATCTTGTACGTTTTGCGTTTAAACTCTATCTCTTCACCCGCACTTCTGGCACTTGCCAGAGGAAGCAGGTTCCCTACAGGAAAATTTACCTCTTCAAGTACCCTGAAGAGCTCTTCCCCTACTGCACCCGATGCACCGACGACAGCTACGTTATATTGTTTCATTTTATTCCAATCCCAATGTATTATCTATTTGTTCCATATTTTCATCTGCTACAACATCCAGATCTTTCGGATCCTCGCCTTTTGGACATTTCGCGAGACTCACCACTTTGTCTTTTGCTTCAACACTTACGATTTTTACGCCCGATGTGTTACGTCCGGCTTTTCTGATCTGATCCATATCCACACGGATCATCTTGCCTGCACTGGTCAGACACATCAGATCTTTATCATCCTCTACAAATACCACACCCACGACATCACCGGTTTTCGGTGTAAGCTTCATGGAGATCACTCCTTTGCCGGCACGGTTCTGCTCACGGTATTCACTCGCCGTTGTACGCTTTCCAAGGCCTTTCTCGCTGAGCATCAGAAGTTCATCCTCTTCGTCCTCGATCGTCGTCGCACCACAGACATAGTCTCCTTTGATCTTAAACTTGATCGCCGTCACACCGCGTGATACACGTCCGATCTCACGAGCATCTTCGACTTTAAACCTGATACACATACCTTTCTTGGTCGCGACAAAGAGCCACTTGGTCTCCGGTGTTACGATCTTTGCCTCTACCAGTTCATCATCATCATCAAGGTTGATCGCTCTTACCCCATTGCTTCTGATGTTCGAGTATTCAGAAAGGTTCGTTCGCTTCACGATACCGTTTTGGGTGAAGAATACCAAACTTTTATCGTCATTGAAGTCCGTTGTCGGGATGATCGCCGTGATCTTCTCATCCGCCTGGAGGCTGATCAGGTTCACCACTGCTTTACCTTTGGCTGCACGTGACCCCTCAGGAATCTTATAGACTTTCAGCCAGTAGAGCTGACCCCTGTCCGTCACGAACATCAGCGTATCGTGGGTATTTGAGATAAAGAATCTCTCGATAAAGTCATCATCATAGGTCGTTACCGCTGTTTTCCCTTTGCCTCCGCGATGCTGTTTTTCATACTGTGTGACAGGTACACGCTTGACATAGCCTCTGTGCGTGATCGTCACAACCATCGGTTCGTTCGGGATAAGATCCTCGATATCGATATCGTCATAATCATCTACGATCTCGGTCAAACGCGGTTTTGAGTATCTCTCTTTGATCTCAATAAGCTCATTGTAGATGATCTCGTTGATCTTCTCTTCAGACTTCAGGATCTCTTCAAGTTCTGCGATCAGCTTACGCAGCTCGGCCAACTCGCTTTCGATCTTTTCGATCTCGAGCCCCGTCAGACGTCTCAGTCTCATCTCCAGAATCGCTTTTGCCTGGATTTCGGAGAGCGTAAAGCGGCTCATCAGACTCTCTTTTGCCTCATTGTCGTCTGCGCTTGCCCGGATGATCTTGATCACTTCGTCGATATTGTCTACAGCGATCTTGAGACCTTCGAGTATATGTGCTCTGGCACGTGCTTTTTCCAGATCGAAGATCGTTCTTCTGATCACTACCGTTTTACGGTGCTTCAGGAAGATATCCAGAAGCTCAAGCAGGTTGAAGACCTTCGGTTCTTTGTTGTTGATCGCAAGCATAATGATCCCGAAGGTAACTTGCATCTGCGTACTTTTGAAAAGATTGTTCAGAACGATCTCGCTCATTGCATCACGCTTGAGCTCGATGACGATACGCATCCCCTCTCTGTCAGACTCATCCCTGATCTCTGAGATTCCTTCGATCTGTTTATCACGCACGAGCTGTGCGATATTTTCGATCAGACGGGACTTGTTCACCTGGTAAGGAAGTTCATCTACAACGATCACCTCCTTTTGACGCTTCTCTTCGATATGTGTCTTTGCACGCACTTTGATACGTCCGCGCCCCGTAAGGTATGCATCGGTGATCCCTTTGCGACCGAAGATGATACCGCCGGTAGGGAAATCCGGTCCCTCTATTTTTTCCATGACATCTTCAACCGTTGCCGAAGGGTTTTCGATACGGTAGGTCAGGGCATTCACTACCTCATCCAGACGATGAGGAGGGATATTGGTAGCCATACCGACCGCGATACCGCTTGAACCGTTGATCAGGAGGTTTGGTACACGGCTGGGAAGTACATCCGGCTCTGACATACTGTCGTCATAGTTCGGTACAAAATCCACTGTATCTTTTTCCAGATCTTCAAGCAGCTCTTCGGCCATCTTGGTCATACGTGATTCTGTATACCTCATCGCCGCAGCATTGTCGCCGTCGACAGAACCGAAGTTACCCTGACCGTCTACCAGAGGCTCTTTCATCGAAAAGTCCTGTGCCATACGTACAAGTGCGTCATAGACCGCTGTGTCACCGTGAGGGTGATACTTACCGATCACATCCCCGACCACACGTGCCGATTTTTTGTACGGGCTTCTGTGTGAAAGACTCAGATCGTTCATTGCATAGAGTATACGTCTATGTACAGGTTTCAATCCATCTCTCGCATCCGGCAGTGCTCTACCGACGATGACGGACATTGAGTAATCCAGGTA
>DSDW01000008.1 GCA_011048515.1 Campylobacterota bacterium
CTGGTACTCTCTCTGCCCCATCCGATGAAAGCGATCCTGCCAAATTACGCGGCATATAATTTTACCCAGGAGCAGGATGCAAAGATGCAGGTGATCGCCAACGAGATGCCCATCAAGATGCATGCGAAGTTCGACGAGGCGGAGGCCCTGGAAAAGGAGATCAGGATCGCCGTGATGAGGGAGGGAAAGAGCAGAGAAGATCTGGCGCAGAAGCTCGATAGACTCCATACGCTCAAACGCGAGATCACCGATCTGCACATCGATACACTGCTGAAGATCCGCTCGATCATGGATGAGAAACAGCACAAGATGATGATGCAGTATCTTCAACAGCTGCAACTGAAAAAAGCGCAGCACAGGCACTAGAGAGAAGCCCGTTACGGGCTCTCCTTCAAATATAAGATCACATGGAAGAAAATCATCCCTGCCATGCAGCCTAACCCCATGATTTTTTATGACACTGCCGGGATTTTTTGGTTATAATCAGAAAAAAAGGGTGGAGTGAATTATGAGTAAGCACTTTAAACTAGGAATATCCCTGTTCATCGCTTTTGCAGTAACCGCAGGAACGCTGTATGCAGAAGAGAAGCGCTATGAGGTAAAATCCGGCGTGGTCGAGTATGCCATCACCAAAAGCGGCAATATGATGGGAATCACCATGCAGGGCAATGGAACAGCAAAAACCCTCTTCACGGCGTGGGGAAATGTCGAACTCTACTCAGAAGAGGGCGAAACAACCACTATGGGAAGAACCGAACATGAACGGGAGATGACCAAGGTCGATCACGGAAAGCTCTTTGTTGTGGATTTCGATCAAAAAGTGATCTATGAGTATACCCCTGAGATGTTGAAAAACTCCGAATATCAGGACTTTGCCCAAACAGGAAAAGAGATGATCGAGTCCATGGGAGGACAAAAGATAGGGGAAGAGAGAGTGATGGGGTATCTCTGTGAAGTATGGGAGATAGCGCCGGTCAAACTCTGGCTGCATAAAGGGGTCATGCTCAAAAGCGAAGCGGAGATGATGGGGATCAAACACACCACGATCGCAACAAAGGTCAATCTCAATGTCTCCATATCAGAGAGTGACCTCAAACTGCCGGATTTTCCGATTAAGAGTCCTTCTGAAAACATGATCTTTGATGGAGAAGAAAACGAAAATGAGATCCCTCAGCTGACACCCGAACAGATGCAGCAGATGCAGGAGATCATGAAGAACTTCTCGGCAAGCTAGTTAGTGCTTAGTGCTTAGTGCTTAGTGCTTAGTGCTTAGTGCTTAGTGCTTAGTGCTTCTATGGAAGCATTGCATACTCCCTTTATCGTGTCAAGTGCTATGAAAACAATTTACATTTTTCAATAAAAGCTTTTCAAAGAAAAGCATTCCAAAATTCCTCATTCCTCACTCCTAATTCCTCACTCTCTATATCTCCTCATACTCCAGTTCGTAAAAATATTCTGAGAAGTTGCGCGAGAGCATCGACTCGATCTCTTCCCGGTACTGCGCTGAACTGCGTGCATCATGAGAAAGAAATACAAAGGCGATATCCGCCTCCTTGACATACTCTCCGCTGATATCCAGCAGGGAGACATTGAATCTTTTGAGCTTCTCGTTGAGGCTGTTGAGTACAGACCTGCGTCCTTTGAGCGAGTGCACTTCAGGCAGCTCCATATGGAGATAACAGTTACAGAGTATCATCGTTTATCCTTCAATAAGTGTGATATGGGTGATCTCGCTGCTCGCCCCCAGCCGCATCGGCGGGCCCCAAAATCCCGTCCCTTTGTTGACATAGACCTGCGTCCTCTCGCTGTGTCTATGCAGGCCGCTGACATAGGGCTGCTGGAGTTTCACCAGCGCCTTGAACGGGTAGAGCTGCCCGCCATGGGTATGTCCGCTCAGTATCAGGTCAGCTTTCCCGTCCGCCTCTTCGACAAAACGAGGCTGGTGGGCAAGCAGTACCGTGGGCGAATCGGGGTCGATTCCCCGGAGCGCACGTGTTAAATCCGGCTGGTGATGCCCGATCCTGTATCCGAACACATCATAGACCCCGGCAAGATTGAATCCCTCTCCCGCTTCTCCGATATAGAGATTCTCGTTCTCAAGCACTCTGATCCCCAGCGCTTTGACATGCGCTATGATCTCTTCGATACCATGGAAGTATTCATGGTTTCCTACGATAAAGCAGGTACCATAGGTTGACTCCAGCCTGCCTAAAGCTTCCAGTGCTTTTTGTGCCTGGGAGAGTTTCACATCCACCAGGTCACCTGTGATGACAACCAGGTCCGGCTTCAGTGCGTTGACACGGTTGACAACATTTTGGATGAATCTCTCGTTGATCAGTCCCCCGATATGGATATCGCTAAGCTGTGCAACTGTGTAAGGTCTTGCCAGATTTTTGATCTTGACATGCACCTCTTCCAGTTCCACCGTGCCTGCATTGTATGTTGCCTTGGCACTCACCCCGAATGCCAGTCCCAACGCACCGATATCCAGCCCTTTTTTAAAAAACTCCCTCCGCTGGGGCTGCATCGGTATCCCCAGCATCCCTACCCTGAAGATATCATAAAGTACCGCGGTACAAAAGAGCAGAAAGAGTATACCAATCGGCAGGGAGAGCAGAAAGTAGAGCCAGTTGGGGGTATCGCTGAAGTAGCGTGCCAGCATATAGCCGAAGATACCCAAGTAATTGAGCACCAAAAAAAGACGAAGATAGTGCTTGACCTGATCACCCAAGTGCAGATGCGTGATCAAACGTCTACTGATATAGATACTGATCAGGGCGAATACCCCCAGAAAAACGACAACAAAAGGTAACATATTCATACGATGATTATATCCAAGAGTCTACTTTGGTGCAATAGACTCCATTCAATCACTTCAAAAACCCTTTCAGTAGGCCTTTGATCTGATCGCCTTCTCCCTCTTTCAGCTTGTTATCCAGCACTTTGTCCATTTTACTGTCCAGCTTTGTTTTGATGAATGAAGAGGTATCGAGCGTAACTTTTGGCCTGTTAAGTGTCCCTGCGATCTTTGCTTTTAGATCTTTGTCCTTATATCTCATATCCACAGAAGCGGTGATCCTCTCGCTTTTTTTCTCCAGGATGCCGTCAAGGATCTTGATATGGCTGACTGGGTTTTGCGCGATGAAATCAAAGTCAAACTGAGCGGGAGAGATCGTCGAGACGAAAGTTGCCTGGTTGTAACGCTCTCTTGTCAGATCTATCTGCAGTACCTGTTTGAGCAGCATTGTCAGTTGGTTGGGAAGGATGCGCGCGCTGTCAAGCTTTGCATCCACCTTTCCTCTTTCTGTGGCAAAGTTGTACTCTATCTTCGCCTCGCTCAGGGCTTCAAGCACCTGCGGATACCCCAGCATATACATCACCTTGGAGACGGTCGCACCGTGCACGTCTGCGTTGATCCTTTCGTTGACAAGCTTATATTCCACGCTGCCGTCAAACTCTTTACCTTCTCCTGTGATGACAAGATCTTTTTCTTTTCTGAGCTCTCCTTTAAAGTCCATATCCCCCCGGTACTGCTTCCCTGTCAAGGACTGAAGTTTTCCCAGGTCCGGGATATAGAGATGGTAGGAGGAGCGCAGACTCCCCGGCATGATCGCATAGACCATATCGGGCATACTGAGTTTTCCCATGGTCGTATCAACAGTTGTCTGGGTATAGACTTTTTTATCTTTGATCTTCCCGCTTGCAGCCATATCATAGCCAAACTCTTTTCCGGAATCGATATCGAATGCTTTTTTGACAACTTCTCTCTGCGCCTCTCCCTTACTCCTGAAGTCAAATTTTCCCGAGAGCTTCTCCACACTGTCAAGCTCCACAGTACCGGAGAGTTTTCCGCTGAGATATCGCGGCTCGCCGATCATCGCCAGGACCTTTGCCGCCTCTGCCCCTTTCAGCGATGCGCTGAGAGTATCGTTCCTATACCGGAACCTCCCCTCTCCGCCAAGCGAATGCGTGATACCCGTAGCATCGACACGCTCCCCCTCAAGTGCAAGATTCCCGGCCATGGCAAGTTTTCCTGCCAGTGGAGCCTGTACGATATTTTTCAGCTTGGCCATATCGGGGATATCCAGCTGATAGGCGGTGTTAAGCTTCTGGCTCTTTAGATGATAGCGGGTCTCACTCAGGGCAAGCGTCGCTAGCGATGTGACGATCTCCCCTTCTGCCAGGAGCGTTTCGCCCTCTGCCCTGGCCGTCAAATCTGCCCCAAAAGCGGTATCTGAAGGGAGCGAAATGTTGTGCTGTGCCCGGAGCAGTGCCGCATCGACCAAGGCATCCTTGATCTGCAGTCTGGCCTCGCCCCGAGGATGCTCCGGATCAAGTGTCGGCATATTCACATCAATGCTCATACGCCCTTTTGCATAGGGCTTTTGCCCGGCGATCAGAAGCATCTGGGCGATGCTCGCATCTTTCAGCGACAAGGTGATGTTCTGCGGCTGGTTCTCACGAAGATTCAGATCATAGCGGATATCCGACTCAAAGGCTTCACCGCTTCCAGTGATATGCATATCCTCCATGCGCCCTTTGGCTTTACCCCGGATATGCAGCGCCTTATCGATCGGCAACGCTTTGGCCTCTATCTTCTGCGCATCCAGTGTATAGCTCAGGTCAAAACTTTGATCCCAAAGATCGACTGGCCCCTGAGCTACCAGATCAACAGAGTCATTGATTTTTGCCACCGCACTCAAGGAACCGGGCGAGAGAGAGAACTTGAGAAGCTCCACTCTGGCACCCTCGATATTCTCTTTGAGATAACCGTTGAGATAGGGCAGGAAAAGGGCATTTCCGCTTGGGGTAAAGGCCAAAAAGAATGCACCGCCCAGCAATGCAGCGACCAGCAACATAAAAATGAGAATCTTATTCATCGTTATACTCCTTCTTTTTTACTATGTTACCCTCTTGTCGGTTTGATCTTGTTGACCACGGCATACAGTGCCGGAAGGTAGATCAGGTTCAGTATCGTACCCCAAATGAGTCCAAACCCGATAGAGATAGCGATCGGCTGCAGGATCACCGCCTGGCCTGTTGCATAGAAGATCAGCGTAAAGAGCCCCAGGAAGGTCGTGATGGAGGTGATCAGGATCGGCCTGAGCCTCAGTTTTGCCCGCTCATAGAAAGTCTCGGCATTGTGTGTCCCGTGCAGGAAATCCAGCATAATGATCCCGTCATTGATGACAACCCCGGCAAGCCCGAGCATGCCTATCACGGAAGGCATCGAGAGGTTGATATCCAGGATCAGGTGCCCTACCAGCGCCCCTAGGAGAGAGAAGGGGATCACCGACATCACCATCAGCGCATAGCGGATACGCGGAAAGATAAAGAGCAGCGCGATCAGGATCAAAAAGAGTGCGATCATCACCGCTTTTTTCATATCGTTCTTCAGCTGCTCGTTCTTTTCGCTTTCTCCCTGAAGGGTCACACTGATCCCCTCCTTTTTGATCCCCTCAAGCAGCGGTTCGATCTCCTTGAGCACCTCCAGCGGTGTGGTCTCTTTCTTGTTCACATTGGCAAAGACCGACTTGACGATGTTGCCATTGTACTTTTCGATCTTCTCATAGGCCCTGACCTTCTCGATCTGGGCGATCTCCGTAAGTTTCACGAACGACCCCTCCGGCGTAGGGATCATGAAGTTCATCAGGGTCTCCTCGGAGTCCTTGCCCAGTGCGCGTGTGCGTATCTCCATCACCCCGGACTCTCCGAAGGTCATCGCTTTGCGGCTGTCCAGAAAATACCCCGCCAAAGTCTGTGCGACCATACGCTCGCTCAGACCCAGCTGTTCTCCGTAACTGTTGACGCGCAGCTTGTACTCTTTTTTGCCCATCTGCGCGTTGTCTGTGACATCCTTCACATGCGGGAGGGTCAAAAGTTGGTCTTCGATCCTGCGGATCGCCTCAGCAATCTTTTGGCTATCTTTGCTGCTGAGATTGATCTTGATATCACTCTTGATCAGTCCCGATCTCTGCTCATTGACCCCCAGCTCTTCAAGTCCGTACTTCTCCCTAAGTGGCTTCATCTCCTCCTTGAGCATCTGTGCGATCTCGTAGGTACGATACTCTCTGATGAGCTCCGGATCGTTGAAGTTGAAGTCAAAGGTCAAAATGGGATTGACGAACGCATCGATAAAGTTCTGCGGCTTCATGTCGTAGAGTTCGAGCGTGATATAGAAGAGGTTCTCTCCCTGCTCGCTCTCTCCTGAAAGTGCCACCCTGCTTCCGGTGACAGTAGAGGTGGCCTTGAGCGCATACTTCTCTTTGTTCCTGATCACAAACTCTTCGATCTCTTCGGTGATCTTTTGTGTCTCTTCGATCGGTGTGTCGATGTTTGCCTTTCCCGAGATATAGAGATAGTTTCCGTCAAAACTCGGGAAGAACTGGAAATTGAGCATCCTGACAGTCAAAATGGTCAAAATCGGGATCAGCACAACAAAAGTGAACAGAAAAGTATACTTATAGTGTATCACCTTATGGAGGAGTGCCTCATACCAATCCTGGAACCTTGTCCAGTCTATCGCATTCTTCTGCTTTTTCAGTATCTCCTCGGCATGCAGCGGCAAAAACAAAAAACTTTCGATCAGTGAGCCGATCAGGATCAGGATCACCGCGATGGGGATAAGAATGATGAAGTTCTTGATCTCGCCTGTCATCATAAAGAGCGGCAAAAATGCGGCGATCGTCGTCAGTGTAGCCAGAGAGACAGGCAGGAGCAGCTCTTTGACCCCGCGTATCACGGCTTCTCTTTTCTCGACACCGTCATTGATATATCGCTGGATATTTTCCCCGACAACGATCGCATCATCCACCACGATCCCGATCACGATCAGTCCCCCAAGCAATGAAACAATGTTGATCGAATATCCCATAAGATTGATAAAGATCAGCCCCACGGCGAACGAGATGGGGATCCCCATCGCCACCACAGTAGCGATACGGGCATTGATCAGCAGCGCCATCGAAGCAAACACCAGGATCAGCCCGAACAGCAGGTTTGAGATCACGACATTGAGCCTGTCCTTGACCGGCTTTGAAGTATCCTGGTAGAAATCAAAATAGATCTCGGGGTACTCCACGGATAGCTTCTCTCCGGCAAAGGCTCTCAGCGTTTTGGAAAGTTCGATCGCATTGCCCTCGGGCCCCTTGGAGATCACCAGTGTCATATTGCTGCGGCCATTGAACGTCGATAGCGTCTTATCCTGCGGATAGGTGATCTCAATATGGGCGATATCCCCCAGCCTCACCTGGTGCTCTCCCACCTTGATCAGCGTAGATTCCCATGCGTCCTCTCCCTCTTTGCCATGCACGGTAGAGAGGAAGATATAGTTCCCGCTCTCTTTGATATCTCCGATCGGATAGATATAGGAGAGGTTGGAGACTGCCGTGATGACGGCTGTGGGATCAAGTCCGTAGCCGCTTATCTGATCTTTCCGAAGCCGTATGGAGACCTCCTGATCCGCATCACCGTAGATACTCACTTCGCTGATATACTGCAGTCTTGCGATTTTGGATTTGATCTCCTTGGCACGCTCGATAAGCTCACCCTTGCTGAGCGTGTCGCTGGAGAGCGACAGGCTGATAAGCGGGCGGTTGCGGTTGATGATCTGGGCGACCGGTTCTACCATATCGGAGGGGAGGTATTGCCGGCTTCTGGCGATCGCGTCTTTGGCCTTGTCCAGCGCATCACCCTTGTCTGCGCCGTTCTCCAGATTGATAATGATCGAGAAGCTTCCCGGATGTATCACCGTCTCGATGCTCTCTACTCCGTTGATGTTACCCAGTTCATCCTCGATATCCCGTACCGCCATCTTGTCAAGGTTTTCGGCACTTGCGCCGCTGTAGGCCCCGCTGATGGAGATCTTGTCCAGTGCGATCTCGGGGAAGAGCTCTTTGGGAATACTCTGATAGGCATGCATTCCCAGAAAAAGAAGAAAAAAGAGCAGTACATAATTGAGCCTTTTATTATGTAGAAAATACTCTATGATCTTCATCATCATTGATCCTTATGTGTTAAAATTGGTGCATTATACCCGTCTGGCCGGCTCACTGTCAACAATCCACCGCCCCCTCTCAAAAGTTTTTTTACTTTCAAAGCAAACCCAAAATGAATTATTGTATACTTCCCCTATATATCACGAAATAACAAGGTGGATCGCATGAAAAAGCTATCGTTTTTACTCTTATTTCTTCTTGTTTTTCTTTCAAACGGATGCAACAGTACAACAGGCGGCCCCAGTCCCAAAAAGAGGGTGGTAGAGGTCAAAAAAGAGTACTATACCGGAGGGATGCTGCGCTCTGAGTTTCTTATGTATGACAAGAGCGGCATGAACGGTTTGCGCAAACAGTATGGGCTCGAAGGTACGTTGACATCCCATGTGGAGGTCCAAAACGGGGTGAAGCACGGGAACGAAACGCTCTACGACGAGAAGAAGCGTGTCCGTCTCACAAAACCCTATGTGAACGGACGTCTCGACGGGGTCGCAACCGCCTACTACGAGAACGGTTCGCCGATGATGACCATTACCTATGTCAAAGGGGTCAGGCATGGACCGGCGACAAAGTACAATGCCGACGGTTCTGTTTTTGAGAAAAAGCTCTTTACGCACGGAAGAATCACACAATAGAGACTGATGCTTCCGCTCCTGCCCCAATACACCCATATCGTCAATCCCAGGCTGAAACATATCTACCTCAGATTTGACGATGCGGGGAATCTCGTTATCAAATCTCCCAGGGTATCCCAGCAGTATATAGAAAAGATCCTGCTCAAAAAAGCTGCATGGATCAACCGCTCACGACAGAAGATAGCGTCACAGAAAGCCAAAGGTATAGATTTTTCAGAGAACAGTCAGCTTTACTACTTTGGCAGGCCCTACCCTCTGGACCTTCTCTCTCATGAGAGAAAAAGGACAACGCTGCACTTTGAAGAGGAGCGCTTCACGCTGCGCTATCACGCCTATGACGAAACACTGTTCGAGGAGCATATCAACCGTTTCTATAAAGAAGAGGCACAGCGGGTGGTCCCTCCTCTTGTGGAAAAGTGGGCTGAGAGGATGCAGCTTTTCCCGAAGAAGATCAGCTTTCGGAAAACGAAACGCCAATGGGGAAGCTGTTCGGCCCAAAATGCCCTCTCCTTCAATACCATGATGATGAAACTGCCGCAAAATGTGATAGAATACATCATCGTTCACGAACTGGCGCATATCGCACACAAGCACCACCAAAGACCCTTTTGGGAGCTGGTAGCCGCACACCTGCCGGAGTACAAAACGCATATCGCCACACTGAAAACCTATCGATAAAGGAGCCGGGATGGATACCCTCTATGTCGTACTTTTTATGCTTATCATTCTGACCGGATCGGTCATGGGC
>DSDW01000012.1 GCA_011048515.1 Campylobacterota bacterium
AGGAAATTGGAGGTGAAAGCTCAATAAGGGATATTAAGCTTTTTGGTCTGTTTTTAAGGGATTTTCAACACGGAATCTACGAATACAATGAAGATTATGACCGTTCGTGCTGAGCCAGTCGAAGCATAACGTTTTTCTCGTTTGTAACGTCCTCGTTGCGAATGCGCCCTGACCGAAGGGAGGAAGTGCCCTTTTGGTGCATCCTCTCATTTATACTCCGGTAACGATCTCATGCTATAATAAGGCAATAAGAATCGAAAGGCATATTATATGAATCTTATCGAAAGTATCACTGGTCCATTCAGTTCAGTCAGTGACAAGCTCAAAGAGCAGATCGATCTAGCCATACAGGAGAGAGCCGTACTGGCCCTCAAGTCGGAACTTACCATGCGGCACAAAAGCTTTGATGACTATAGTGATGAAGAGTTGGAGATCATGCTGTCCGAAGAGAAACGAAAGATCACGGACTCCCTGAAGACAAAATCCCTGCTGGCAGTTCTGGCACTGCTTGGTATCAGTCTTATCTGAGGTGCAAATGTATGGTACGACAGGTTAGATCATTTATACTCTGGACACTTATCTATCGTTTTCGCAGGAGACTTACGATCGTAGCGGTCTTGCTCTCCATGGTATTGCTGTCACAATGGATCTATGGAGATATTGTTGAGTATCTGCGGCTTTCAGAGAATGTAGCGTATCTTTCGTATGCATTGGCAGGCAAATGGATCATTATCTTTTCCAATATTGCTATTTCTGCCTATTTGATACTCACCATGTTTCGCAAAGAGGAAAAAAAAGATAAAAAGAATAGAACAAAAGAAAAAAAGAAAGAGGAAAAGGTCTTATCCGTAGATACACTGAGCGATAGAGAGAGGTCTTTTTTGACACGAAAAATACGTTCTGAAGCTGAGATATTGATGGATAAAAAATAATTTTTGATTGTTTTAAAAAAGTGGCGCGGCGGACGAGGCTCGAACTCGCGACCCCCTGCGTGACAGGCAGGTATTCTAACCAACTGAACTACCACCGCACCGTAATAAGATAGAACAAAACTAGTTTTTTGAGCATTCTGCTGAAGAAAACCCAGTGTTAACGTAGTGAAATGGACTTTGTTCATTTCGCGTTCTAATTAATAATAATAATGGTGGTCGCTACAAGACTCGAACTTGTGACATCTACCTTGTAAGGGTAGCGCTCTACCAACTGAGCTAAGCGACCAGTGTAACAATATGAAAATGGTGACCCATCATGGATTCGAACCATGGGCCCACTCCTTAAAAGGGAGTTGCTCTACCAGCTGAGCTAATAGGTCATAAAATAAAACTTGTTTTATGAGCTGACTGCTAAAGTCAACCATAAAAAAATAAGTGGCGCGGCGGACGAGGCTCGAACTCGCGACCCCCTGCGTGACAGGCAGGTATTCTAACCAACTGAACTACCACCGCATAATGCTTTCAACTCTTAGAGTCGAGGCTGAAATTATACTTATCTTAAACTTAAAGTTAAGCTAAGTTTTTATGGTGGTCGCTACAAGACTCGAACTTGTGACATCTACCTTGTAAGGGTAGCGCTCTACCAACTGAGCTAAGCGACCGTAACTGTTTTATTTGGCGACCCCTAGAGGATTTGAACCTCTGTGTCTGCGATGAAAACGCAGCATCCTTGGCCACTAGATGAAAGGGTCATCTAGATCCAAACAGTCATAAATAAAAGCAACAAAGTTGCATGAGCCTTCCATTGAGGAAAACTTTGGTAATAATGGTGACCCATCATGGATTCGAACCATGGGCCCACTCCTTAAAAGGGAGTTGCTCTACCAGCTGAGCTAATAGGTCATTTTTACTCGTTCACTTGTGAATAAGTGGACGGAATTATAGCTTAGAATATTTTTAATGTCAAGAGCTTTTGAGAAAAAAATGATCAATTTATATTTTTTGCCAGCAGCTCAATGGCAAAAGAGGTTGCCTGATCCTGTACTTGATGTCTGTCTCCTTTAAAGAGACAATAATGCACCTCGTTTTTCCCATCGGGTGTACGCAGTCCTATATAGACCGTCCCTACCGGTTTCAGCTCTGTTCCTCCGGTCGGACCGGCAATGCCTGAAACTGCCAGAGTATAATCAGAGTCTGCCATCCTTTCCATTCCCGCAAGCATATATTCCACGCACTCTTGACTGACGGCACCTTTGGTTTCCAGTATCTCTCTGGGAACTCCGAGCCACTGTTCTTTGATCCTGTTGGCATAGGTGACGCATGAGCCGTGAAGGATGGCAGATGAACCCGACACTGCCGTGAAAGCAGCTGCGATCCGTCCGCCTGTACAGCTCTCGGCAAAACTGACGGTCTGCTTTCTCTCGCTGAGTATTTCAATAAGGTTTTCAATGATTTTTTCTATTTTTTCCATCTTTGAAGTATAACACAGATATTGATATATCCGGTGATAATGATTTTTCATTCAAATATGGCGAACCGCGCGGCAGCAGAGCTTTCGGAACTTTTTCTAAAAGCGTTCTATAATACTCTTTTGGGTACAATCACGAGATAATAATCACGAGGCCGGACCTCACTAAGGTGTTATCACAGATGGATTTTAAAGAGACGTTACTCCTTCCTAAAACAGACTTCCCGATGCGCGGAAACCTCCCCAACAATGAACCAAAGAAATACAGTGCCTGGTTTGGTGCGGACATTTATGAGCAAATGAAAGCAAAACGTGCCGGCGCTGAGATGTTCACACTGCATGATGGACCTCCTTATGCAAACGGTGATATCCATATCGGACATGCACTCAACAAGATACTTAAAGATATCATTCTCAAATACAACTACTTCCAGGGCAAAGCCGTACGTATGACGCCGGGCTGGGACTGTCACGGGCTGCCGATCGAGCAGAAAGTCGAAGAGAAACTCGGCAAAGAGAAAAAAGAGGCGATGCCGACAGAGAAGTTCAGAGAGCTTTGTAGAGCACATGCAGCAAACTTCGTCGATATCCAGAGAGAAGGATTTAAATCTCTCGGATGTATCGCTGACTGGGATAACCCTTATGTCACGATGGATTTCAAGTTTGAAGCAAACATCTATAGAACGCTTTGTGAGGTTGCCAAGAGAGGTCTGCTGGTTGAGCGTCATAAGCCTATCTTCTGGTCATGGGCAGCACAGACAGCGCTGGCAGATGCAGAGGTCGAGTATGAGGACAAAGAGGACTACTCGATCTATGTACACTTCGAACTGAGCGATGCGGCCAAAGAGAAGATCGGCGTAGAAGGGAAGGCAGGTCTTGTGATCTGGACGACGACTCCCTGGACGCTTCCGTCAAACACCGGTATCGCGATCAATCCCGAAGAGATGTATGTATTGACGAACGACGGACACATCGTAGCCGATGCGAGATATGATGCGATGATCGAAGAGGGGGTGGTAAGCGGACATGCCGGCAGAAAGCTTGTGGCACAAGAGCTTGAAGGGCTTCTTGCGATCAATCCGCTCAACGGACGCAGTTCGAAGATCGTCCTTGGCGATCACGTCACGATGGATGGCGGTACGGGATGTGTACACACTGCTCCGGGACACGGAGAAGATGACTACAGGGTAGGGCTCAAATACGGTCTTGATGTAGTGATGCCTGTGGATGAGAGAGGATGCTATGATGAATCCGTGGTAGGTCTCAACCTTCTTCCGGATGCGCAAGCGTTTGTAGGGATGCATATCTTCAAAGCAAACGAGCCGATCCTTGCGCTGCTGGGAGAGAACCTCCTCAAGCAAAGCAAGTTCGTACACTCCTATCCGCACTGCTGGAGAACGAAAAAACCATTGATCTACAGAGCAACCAACCAATGGTTCATCTCTGTAGATGATACGGCAAAAGGCGAAGATAAATCGTTGAGGCAGACAGCACTTGATGCGATTGAGGATGTAACATTCTTCCCCTCATCAGCAAAGAACAGACTCAAACCGATGATCGAAGGCCGCCCGGATTGGTGTATCTCACGCCAGAGAAGCTGGGGGGTACCGATCGCATTCTTCAGAAGCAAAAGCACCAAAGAGGTGATCCTGGATGAAGAGGTGCTAGCGCATGTTGCATCACTGTTTGACGAGAGGGGTGCAGATGCATGGTATGAGATGAGCATAGCTGAGCTTCTGCCTGAAGGAAGCACATACAACCCGGATGACCTTGAGAAGATCAATGATATCCTTGATGTATGGTTTGACAGCGGTTCGACATGGAACTCTGTGATCAGGAGCGGTAATTATGATGCGGGAGAGTATCCTGCCTCTCTATATATAGAAGGTAGTGACCAGCACAGGGGCTGGTTCCAGAGCTCGCTGCTTCTTTCTGCTGCGATCACGGGAAAATCGCCGTATAAGACACTTATCACTCACGGATTTACCGTGGATGAGAAGGGTGAGAAGATGTCCAAGTCCAAGGGAAACGTCGTAGCTCCTGACAAAGTAGTGAAGGAGTATGGTTCAGAGATCCTTAGACTATGGGTGGCGCTTTCGGATTACCAGTCAGACCTCAAGATCTCGGACAATATCCTCAAGCAGACAGCCGAGCAGTATCGAAAGATCCGTAATACCTTCAGATTCCTGCTCGCAAACGTGGATGACCTGGATGCATATGTTGATGAAAGTGAGTACGGAGAGCTGGATAAATGGATCATAGTAGAAGCCCGTGTTGTATTTGCTTCAGTACAAAATTCTTTTGATAAAAATGATTTTTTAAGAGGATTTGCAACACTCAACCACTTTATTACTAATGAGCTAAGTGGCATTTATATGGATATTACTAAAGATAGACTTTACTGTGATGCAGCAAATAGTCGGACAAGAAGAGCTACGCAGTCTGCAATGGCTCATATAGCTAAAGCTATGTTGGGTCTTGTGGCACCTGTTCTTACCTATACAGCTGATGAAATACTTGAGTATGCTCCAAAGCTTTTTAAAGATGGCATGCAGAATGTTTTTGATTTGAAATATGTTGCATTAGATAAGGTTGTACCGGTTGCACCTAGCTTTAGCCCTGAAGAAGTTGATTTGCTGATAGAGGGACGGGACCGTTTCTCTGAAGCTATAGATTCTTTAAAAAAAGAAAAAGTAATTAAAGCAACACTTGAGTTAGAGATTGTTGGTGATATTAGTGTTTTCCCGATCAAAGATACAAAAGATTTAGAAGACTGGTTCGTCGTTTCAGCAGTCAAGTCAAGCAGTGAGGGTGAACAGGTAGCCAGCTTTGAGGTAGAAGGTAAAATCTATACGGTACACAAAGCAGCCGCGTGCAAATGTCCAAGATGCTGGAAGTTCACCTCCGTCAGTGAAGAGGAAGTATGTGCCAGATGTGCTGAGGTAATAAGCTGATGTTCGATCTAAGCCAGCCGGTATCTCCAGAAGTGATCGTGGGATCGATCGCGATCATCTTTGGGGTGGTAGGAGTAGGTTTGGGAGTCGTATCATACTATAAAAAGAAGTTAAACAAGTAGCAAGGAATTTAAGAGTGATCACATTAAAAGAAGCATTAACAAAGTCCAAAGAAGAACTGGCAGAGATGAGGGCGGTGCTTGAAGAGAAGGCGAAAAACTCTGATATTAATGCGTATGTAGGGTTTGAAAGCTCAGGTGAGGGTGTGCCTATCTTGATCAAAGATAATATCCAGGTCAAAGGGTGGTCCGTTACTTCCGCATCGAAGATCCTTCAGGGATATATCGCTCCGTATGAAGCTACTGTGATCAAGAACCTTAAAGCCAAAGGAATGATGGCATTCGGCAGGGCGAACATGGATGAGTTTGCGATGGGGTCAACGACCGAGAGCTCATACTACGGGATCACTAAAAACCCGCACGATACAAGCAGGGTACCGGGCGGAAGTTCGGGCGGTTCTGCTGCTGCTGTTGCAGCGGGTATCGCTATCGCTGCGCTGGGTTCGGATACCGGCGGGTCGATCCGACAGCCTGCAGCATACTGTGGTGTGGTCGGGATGAAACCGACGTATGGTCGTGTCAGCCGTTACGGTCTTGCAGCGTATGCTTCAAGCCTTGACCAGATCGGGCCGATCACGCAGAATGTCGAAGATGCGGCGATCCTCTATGATGCGATCAAGGGACACGACGAGAAAGACTCCACTTCTGCGGATTTTGAGATCGAGGATATCGCAAACAACATGGACCCCGACAGAAAACTGACGATCGCAGTGATAGACAACTATATCTCCGAAGCGGACGTTGATGTGCAGAAAGCCTATGCCGATACGATAAAAGCGCTTGAAGAGGCAGGGCATACGATCGTGCATAAAAATATGCAGAATACCAAGTATGACATCGCTACCTACTACATTCTGGCGACAGCGGAAGCAGCGACCAACCTGGCACGGTTTGACGGTGTAAGATATGGGACCAGGGCGGAGTCGAAAACCACAGAAGAGCTCTTCTTCAACACAAGAAGCGAAGGGTTCGGTGAAGAGGTAAAACGCCGTATCCTTCTTGGAAACTTTGTGCTCTCCTCAGGGTTCTATGATGCCTACTATCTTAAAGCACAGAAAGTAAGACACCTGATTCAGGATGAGTTCAACGCAATCTTTGATGCATGTGATCTTATCCTCTCTCCTGTTGCACCTTCAGTGGCACCGAAGATCGGGGCGAATGAGGATCCGCTGGAGATGTACAAAAGTGATATGTATACCATAGCGATCAACCTTGCAGGACTTCCTGCTATATCGCTTCCTGTAGCCAAAAATGACGAGGGTATGCCGGTCGGTCTGCAGCTTATCGCCAAGAAGTTTGATGAAAAAACGCTGTTTGACGGTGCTCTGAGTATGGAAAGAGCCGTAAATTATCCAAAAAGCTAAGCTTTTCTGAGGTGAAAGCCGAAGCTTCAGTGAGAGGAATTGATAAGAAGCTTTGCTTTTTATCAAGGAGAAAATAATATATACTATACAGAAAGGATCACACCACAATGAATATCAAAAAAAGAGCACTGACATTTGAAGACGTACTACTGGTTCCACAGCATTCGACCGTACTTCCAAAAGAGGTATGCATCAAGACAAACCTTACAAAACGCGTAACACTCAACACTCCTATCGTATCTGCGGCGATGGATACCGTGACAGAATACAGAGCTGCGATCGCTATGGCACACCTTGGAGGAATCGGGATCATTCATAAGAATATGGATATCGAAACTCAGGCAAAACAGGTGACAAAGGTAAAAAAATCCGAGAGCGGCATTATCATCGATCCTATCTATATCGCTCCTGACAAAAGTGTGGCGGATGCGGATGCACTGATGGCAGAATACAGGATATCAGGAGTCCCGGTCGTTGATGCGGAGATGAAACTGATCGGTATCATTACCAACCGTGATATGCGTTTTATCACTGATATGACGCAGAAAGTTTCCGATGTGATGACGCCGGCACCGCTGATCACTGCAAAAGTGGGTACGACACTGGATGAAGCGGCAAAAATGCTTCAGGAGCATAAAGTGGAGAAGCTTCCACTCGTTGATGATAACAATGTGCTTCAGGGACTTGTGACGATCAAAGATATCGAAAAACGTGAGAGATTCCCAAATGCCAACAAAGATGAGCACGGTCGTCTAAGGGTAGGTGCAGCGATCGGTGTGGGTCAACTGGACCGTGCCAAAGCACTGGTGGAAGCAGGGGTAGACGTGATCGTTCTTGACTCTGCGCACGGACACTCTCAAGGGATCATCGATACATTAAAAATGATCAAGGCAGAGCTGGATGTGGATGTGATCGCAGGGAATATTGCAACGGGTGCGGCAGCGAAAGACCTGATCGAAGCAGGAGCGGACGCGGTAAAAGTAGGTATCGGGCCCGGTTCGATCTGTACGACGCGTATCGTAGCGGGTGTGGGTGTACCTCAGATGTCGGCGATCGACGAGGTGGCACAGGTGGCAAACGCGATGGGTGTACCGGTAGTAGCAGACGGCGGTATCAGGTATTCCGGTGATGTTGCCAAAGCCTTGGCAGTAGGTGCGAGTTCAGTCATGCTTGGTTCGGCGTTGGCAGGTACCTATGAAGCACCGGGAGAGATGATCCTCTTCAACGGTAGACAGTTCAAAGAGTACAGAGGTATGGGAAGTATCGGTGCGATGACAAAGGGAAGTACGGACAGATAATTTTCAGGAGGGTACGGCTGCGGACAAACTTGTCCCCGAAGGGATCGAAGGACGTGTACCGTACAGAGGAAGGATCGCTGACGTGATCCATCAGATGATTGGAGGACTGAGATCTTCCATGGGGTACTGTGGCTCAAAAGATATCAAGACATTATGGGAGAAAGCAGAGTTTGTAGAGATCACAAGTGCAGGGCTTAAAGAGTCTCACGTGCATGATGTAACGATCACAAAAGAGTCTCCGAACTACTTTTCATAAGTATAAAATATCCAAAGTATTACTTTGGGTATTTACTTTCTTTCTTCATTATCCCTTTGGATTTTAAATTCATAAAAAAACTATAAAATTCTCTTCACTGCAAGCATTCAATAGCTATAATTGACCTAATATTACCAGATAAGGAACTCTAATGAAGCAACAGACCCTTGCGATCCATGCAGGATATGAGAAAGATGGACAAAGAACAATGTCGGTACCGATTTATATGAGTACAGCATTTGATTTTGGCAGTGCAGAATTTGCGGCGAGCAGTTTTAACCTTGAGCAAGGTACTGACAATGTTTATACAAGAGTAGGAAACCCGACTTCAGCTGTATTTGAAAAACGTATGGCTGCCATGGAAGGCGGTGCTGCGGGATTGGCTTTGGCAAGTGGAATGAGCGCTATATTTTACAGTATACTCAATGTTGCAGAAGCAGGTGACAATATTGTATGTGCATCACAACTCTATGGAGGAACAGTCACATTGTTCACCCATACACTTAAACGCCTTGGCATTGAAGCCAGAATGTTCAATGTCCATAATCATGAAGAGATGAAAGCGTTGATTGATGAAAAAACAAAGTGTATTTTCTTTGAAAGTATTACCAACCCCAGTATCGATGTACCTGATTTTGAAGCAATAATCAATGAGGCAAATGCCCATGGTATCATCACTATTGTTGATAATACTGTAGCAACTCCTGTGTTATGCCAGCCTTTGCTTTTGGGTGCTGATGTCGTCGTCCATAGTGCGAGCAAATACACAACCGGTCAGGGGTTAGCGATAGGCGGAATTGTGGTTGAGAGGGTAAATCTTGTTGAAAAAATAGCAGGTAATGAGAGATACAAACACTTTAATGAGCCTGAAGTCAGTTACCACGGTTTGGTCTTTTCAGACTCTGTGGTAAGTGGAATACTGTTTACTTTCAGAATGAGAA
>DSDW01000033.1 GCA_011048515.1 Campylobacterota bacterium
AGTCAGTATACCACGCTGACTCGGAACGCCCCTTTTCATACCCTACCTGATAGAGTGCTCCCATATATTTTTTGTCAAACATATTTTCAAGCGGCGTATCAAAACTTGCAGGTACATGGGTAATATGTACCATGAAACCGTCACGCTTGGCAACAGCTACGATATTGTTCAGGTTGTCCCTTCCCTGATACTTGATCAGTGTGCTCACCGAACGCCCGGCAATATCACTCAGCCACAGATCGACTGCTTTGTATTCTGGAGTGATTTTGGTATTGCGTATCAGCCAGAAACTTTTTTTGGGGTGGATACCCAATATCTTTTCATACCTTCGCACATTTAAGTCATGAGGATAGACAAAGATCTGCTGCGTCACACCTCCATCGACATGAAGCTCCTGATGCTTTTTCCCATCGACCATTACATCGATCAATACAGGAGGGAATACCCCCGGGATCGAAGCAGAAGCCAGCATGATCTGCTGGATGAGACGTTTTGCATCAGGGTGTCCGCTCTGGGCGATTTCAGTGATCTCCCAGACCACCGGACGCTGCGCATCAAGATTGGTGGTACCGATCTGAAGTATCCGGCCCTTGCGCCCCTCTCTGGCCAATGCAGCTACGAACGCATCATCGATCTCCTCTTTGAGAATATGCCTAAGCGGTGCCGTGTCTGTTACAGAAGAGCCGCCGAAAAGTGCAGTAAAAGGCGTCAATACAAAGATATTTTTCCGTGAGCTTTCGGTAAAGAGCCGCTTGAGCACATCATCATATTCAGGACCCAAAAAAGCAAAAGGTGCGATAAGCGCACCGGTAGATATCCCTGTCACCATCGTAAATTCAGGCCTGTTTCCCCGTTCGCTCCACCCCTTTAAGAAACCTGCTCCATAGGCACCGTCCTCCGCCCCGCCTGAAAGCGCCAGGATATCCACCCTTTTATGAAGCTGCTTGTTTTGTTTCAAGCGATCGATCGTGGTATCTGCATACGCGGCTCTCTGATCTCCCCAATAGCGGATATTGGTATACCCCTTGATGACCGCTTTGGTATAGTGCGCTCCATCCGGCGCCGAAAAATGACGGGATTTTGGTGCACAGCCAGAAACCAACAGGACTAGCATGCCCAAAATGGAAAATCTGGACACCAAAAGCATAAAACTGCGTGACACTCATACTCCTTCTTGTTTCTCTGTCACATTATACATTAGTCCATACAATTTTACGAGCGATTTGTTTAGGATTGTGTGATCAATCATGAAAATAGTGAGTGTAAAACCGCCACTTATTCCATACACAGGAGGTATCATCATACCATGAGGTGATGATTGATATTTGTCAAGTAATACTTAGTAATGGATTGGATATAATTCTGTTATGCAAAAAACTTACGCTTATACCCACCAACCTATCAATTTCGACTTTAAACAGACAGTCGAGCGCTTCTTTGTCGAGGAGATACCGCTTTATCACTTCAGCGGAACAGGCAACTTCCTTATCCTCAAGATCAAAAAGACCGACATGAGTACCTGGAAACTCATCCATGTGATCTCTCAAGCTACGGGACTGGAAGAGCGCGACATCGGTTATGCCGGGCTCAAAGATAAAAACGCAACTACGATACAATACATCTCTCTGCCCAAAAAGTATGAAAAAGCACTTGAAAAGAACCTCACGACAGAACGTGTAGAGATACTGGAGAAAACCTATAATAAAGCGCCCATCAAGATAGGGCATCTCAAAGGCAACCGATTTTCCATCATCCTGCACGGTGTCTTGCCAAAAGATGCGAAGTTCTTCCGTACCACCGCACTGAAGATGCAAAAAGAAGGGATCCCCAACTACTACGGTTACCAGAGATTCGGAGAGGACAGCCACTCTTTTGAACAGGGTAAAGAGATCGCCCACAGCGGGAAGAAACTCAAAGGCAGCAAGGAAAAACTCCTCGTTTCCGCCTACCAGAGCCACCTCTTCAATAATTGGCTGAGTATGCGCGTCAAGCTCTCCTCCACCATCGCCCAATACCCTGCCGATAAAGCAGCAAAAAAACTCGGCTATCCGCTTGAGCTGGTCAAGGTCCTTGCCCAACAACCCCAGTTTTTCAAGCTCTTTTTGGGAGAAATGATGCAAGCCTACCCCTACGGCAGGATCACACTGCTCGAAGATATGATGCAAAGCGCAACACGCTTTGCACAGAAAAAAATCTCTCCTACGGGCCTGCTCTGCGGGGCCAACGTTGAACGCTCCAGAAGCGATGCCTATCACCTTGAAGAGCCATTTGACGACAGAGACCTGAGCACACTGAAGGGGGATCGAAGATATGCCTGGATCTGGCCCGAAGAGGTAGAGACACACTATGAGAGTGAGAGCAAAAGAGTTACCGTGAAATTCTTTCTGCCAAAGGGATCGTACGCTACGACATTCCTTGAAGAGATAGGAAAGTTTTCACTGAAGCCTACATTCGCGTAAGTACTTCGCACTACAGCACAGAAGGAGAAAAAGATGGTGACCCCGGCGATCGTTGCGATCATCGCTTTCATCCTCTCTATCGTTTTGATCCCATGGATCATCATCCTTCTCCCCTCTGACTACTTTGCCCATCCAAAACGCCAGAAGTACCCGTGGGAAAAGTATCCTCCTCTCATACAGTGGAGTATCCTTCTGCTTAAAAATATGCTTGGAGCTATTTTTGTCATTGCGGGCATTGTGATGCT
Organism: Campylobacterota bacterium; assembly: GCA_011048515.1. Classification (GTDB taxonomy): domain Bacteria; phylum Campylobacterota; class Campylobacteria; order Campylobacterales; family Sulfurovaceae; genus Sulfurovum. Next base: position 2,705 of record DSDW01000033.1, read on the forward strand.
GTTCATCCCCGGACAGGGGATACTCACGATCGTTGTGGGATTGGTTTTGGTCAATTTTCCCTATAAATACAGGATACAGAAGTGGGTTATCAGACAACCTGTTGTATTCAAAGCAGTCAATGCTATTCGCCGAAAAGCAGGAAAAAGGCCCCTCCAACTGCCATAGAAGGATTAAAGCGCTACTTCTGCGTTCCTTCTTCTGAGGGAGTTCCGTAAAAGGCCTGATAGTCTTTCGCCCTGATCAGGAAGGCATACTTCCCTTTAAAGTCCGTTTTTTCGATAATGAGTGCCTGGTTCAGCCAATCGATCTTTCGTTGTCTTTCGTAGGTCACAATCACCGTATCCGGATCTTTTTGGGCATAATGGGCGATCTCTTCATTGTTGTTGACCACAATGAGAGGCTGCTGCAGTCTGCCGATAAAGTGGTACTGGTCATGATACTTTCTGTCATGCAGTACAGGGATACCCTTCTCCTGCAGCTGTGCAATCTGCTGAGAAAAATTTGAAAGATCCAGTTTTGCCAGGAAGTTGTGTACCGGCAGATGCGTCACCAGGACCACAAGGACGCTGCTGAGGGCAACTGATCTTAACGCATGGTTGTGCGAAATGAACTTTTGGCGTATCAGGTAGATCCCGTTCACGGCAATCATAACTACCGCCACAAGAAATTCAGCAGTATCCTGTTCAAAAGTGAGGCTCGCTTTCGTCATCGGCATGATAAAAGGGAAAACTGCGAGAGCGGCACCATAGAGAAGAAAACTGTACCCTATAAGCTTTGCAGAGAGCATCTGTGAAGGAGCTGCAGTTCTCAAAACTCTTGTAAACAGCAATGAAAATAGAGCGATCTCAGGCATGATATAATGCAACTGTTTACCGCTGATCAGCGAAAAGAAGAAGAGTGTAGTAAGCAGCCATCCGGTCAATATTTTGAGTGGTGCATCAAAGACGATCTGTTTCAGTGAACTGTAGAACGGTTTATAGAGCGACCATGGAAAAAGCAAAAGCGGCAAAAGCATCAGATACCACCACAACGGACGCTGATGGGCAAAGGACTCCACCATTCTGTTGGCGGTTTGCCCAAAGAAGATGGCATGCCGGTACTCCTCCCCTCCTGTGATACCTGCCGGTACCGCCCAGGCAAGGGCGATCAATACCCCTCCCCCGAAAGCCAATGCAAGCTTAATATAAAACGATCGGGAGAGTTTATGTGGTGTAAAATAACAGGCAAATATCATCAGGGGCAGGAGATGCACCAGCACGACAGGGCCCTTGGTCAGTACCGCAAGCCCGAATGCAACGGAGAACATCATGAAGTTGTAGCGTGATGGTGACTGTGTCGCCCTGATGATATGATAAGCACCCAGCAATACAAAAAATGTCAATATCACATCAAACATGATCAGCGAGTTGTAAAATGCGAAGATGACCGTACCTGCTGCAACCAGGATAGCGTATGTCGCACCCTCTTGATCATCACTCCATAACGCCAGATAAAGCCTATAGAGGACAGCAAGTGTCCCCAGCCCAAAGAGCATCGGGATAAAACGAATGGTTGTTTCGTTGACGCCGAACAAGAACCAGTCCAGGTGGAAGAGCCAGAAAAGCAATGGCGGTTTATGGTGGTAGGGTTCACCATTGATCAGGGGGACCAAAAATGAGCCCTTATCCCACATCTCCCAGGCAACACTCACATAGCGTGTCTCATCGATGATCATCAACGGGCGGAAGTAGATGCCGATCAAAGTTACCGAAAAAATAATCACAAAGGCGAGCAGTGCATTCTGCTTCGCTGTCTGATGGTGATTCATCTTGTCTCCTTTCTACTTATCATGATATTTCTTATATAAACGACTGAGCCAAAGAGCTGGCCGAGGAAAAGGATCGGATCCTTCCTGATGATCGCATAGGTCAGGATCATCAACGATCCTGCCAGGCTCAGAAGCCAAAACCCTACGGGCAAATGGGAACGTCTGATCCTCTCCGAATAGATCCACTGATAGATAAAACGGAAGGTAAAAACGATCTGAGCAATACTTCCCCATACCAGCAGCCATAATGGTATGGACTGGTTGAAAAAGAGACGCTGGATATCGGACTGGCCGTTGGAGTAGGAGTAAAAGAGGATCAACGCCGGGAATACCCACAAAAATGTGCGCAGCAGCACCGGAAGTCTCTGCCAGGTTTTCTGGATCTGCATATTGCGAATATAGATAAAGTAGGTGATCGTCTGTCCGAACATGATCGCAAAATCATCACGCAGCCAACCGTAAACAAAAAAGAGGAACGAGGCCAGAAGGCTGAGCTCCCAGAAGAGTTCGGGGGTCAGTACTTTTTTTACCTTTTCGGAAAGTATCCACTGGACCAGGAGCCGGGCAGAAAAGAGCAGCTGCGCCACAAACCCGAGCAGATAAATGACCGCATGGTCAGAAAACCATTGATGCATACTAAATATCCGCTTGTTCTATTTCATAGCGGATATATCTGCTGCGCATCCATCGGTAGGCAAAGGCATCCTGAAGCGGTTTGATAGATCGGTTAAATATATTGAACTTGGACTCTCCGGCAATACGCTCAAAATGCTGCACTTCCAGCTGCCTGATCTCCCCGCCTTCAAGCTTGAGCAGTGCCGGTATAAAACGGTGCATTCCGTCAAAAAAAGGAATCTTTTTAACCTTTTCGGTGCGCAGGACCTTCAACGGACATCCCGTATCGATCACACCGTCATCGATCAGCATCCGGCGAATCGCGTTGGCGATGCGTGACTGTATCTTCTTGCTTAAAGTATCTTTGCGTTTTGCCCTGTATCCGATGACGGCATCGCAGCCGTCTATCTCACCCAGAAGTCTGTCAAAGTCAAAAGGTGTTGTCTGAAGATCGGCATCGATATAGCCGATCAGCTCCGTATCGGTATGGTCGATACCTGCTTTGATCGCCGTACTCAATCCCCTGTTTTGTCTGAATTTGAGAAAATGGAAATCAGGATGTTCGCATATCCTGCGGATCTTCTCAAAACTGCCGTCCGTAGAACCGTCATCCACAAAAAGTACACGGCTTTTTGTGGGGCTTTGGGCAAGGTACTCAAGAAAGGTCTTTTCGACACGTTCAAGGTTGTCTATCTCATTATAAATCGGGACTATTATGGTCATCTTGTAACTGTTATTCATCTGCATTCCGAAGTATACACTATTTTTATCTCAAGTGACTTTACCTCTTCTTCTTTTTTATCCCTGAAACCCTATACTCTTGAAGATATTTTTATCCGGAACTTCAGCTGTTAATCTTTTCATATTATGATATCCTTGCCAGCTAACAATAACGAAGGTGAAAATCATGGATAATGCACCGATGCAATACAGACTTTTGCGCACGATACGTACTCTCTTGTTTATACTCATCGGGCTGATCGCCCTGCTCTTTTTGCTTCCGCGGCTTGAAACACTTTGGCTCTCTATGCATACGGAGCCCCGTGCTGTGACAGCCAGGGGAGCGCTCTCGGATACAGAGAGGACCAATATCGAGATCTTTCGTCAGGCCAGCCCAGCAGTCGTTTACATTACCACGCTAACAGATACACTCAACCTATGGACACGGGATATTACCCGTATCCCCAGAGGAACCGGTTCGGGATTTGTCTGGGATCGTCATGGACACATTATCACCAACTATCATGTACTTCAAGGAGCATCAGAGATCCGTATCCATCTCAGTGACCAACGTACGTTCAGTGCTGTTCTGGTCGGTGCCAGCCCAGACCACGATATCGCTGTATTGCGAATACCGATGGTCTCCAATATGCCTGCGCCTCTCCCTATCGGAACCAGCAGCGATCTGAAGGTCGGGCAGATGATGTACGCGATCGGAAACCCTTTCGGGCTCGACCAGACTCTGACAACCGGCGTGGTCTCTGCACTGAACCGCAGCCTCTATAATGATAACGGGTCACAGATCAAAGGACTGATACAAACCGATGCGGCGATCAACCCGGGCAACTCCGGAGGTCCGCTGCTCGACAGTGCCGGACGGCTTGTCGGGATCAATACCGCCATCTACAGCCCTTCCGGTGTCTATGCAGGTATCGGTTTTGCCGTTCCTGTCGATACAGTCAACCGTATCGTACCCCAGCTCATCGCCAAAGGCCACTATAAAAGACCGCAGCTTGGTATTACGATCGATGAAGAACTGAACAAAGCCATCACCGGCAAACTCGGCATCAAAGGCGTAGCGATCATCGGTATCAGAGAAGGATCTCCCGCACACAGTGCAGGGCTGCGCAGTATGAGGATGCTCTCCCGGGAAGGAATGCGCGTAGGGGACATCATCCTCAGTATCGATGGGGATGAAGTGGATACCCCAGCTCTCCTCCTTGATACATTGGAAAGATATCACAGCGGAGACCGCATCAAGCTTCAATACCTTAGAGAGAATGAAGTAAAAAGTACCATGATCACCCTGGAATAAATGAAAAAACCAAAAGTGCCTATCCCCTCCAAAACATGATTCACTACATCCATATTGCATATTGAGAGGGTATTATCACTTCAAACTACAATGGAGTATCTGCTATGCTGTTAAAAAAACCGAGCAATAGAATGGGTAAATCTGATCGCCATTGGCTGCAAACTACTTATCACTTCTCTTTTGCTGATTACTATGATCCTGATCATGTAAATTTCGGTGTATTAAGGGTCCTCAATGACGATACGATTCAACCAAAATCAGGTTTTCCCACCCATCCTCACAGAGATATGGAGATCATCACCTACATTGTCTCGGGGGAACTCACACATCAAGACTCCATGGGCAATGAAGAGAAACTTCTGGAGGGAGAAGTACAGTATATGAGTGCCGGCACAGGTATCACTCACAGCGAGTACAATCACCATCCGGATAAAAGGCTCAGACTTCTTCAGATATGGATCCTCCCGCCTGAAAAAAACCTTGAACCCATATATGGCTCCTATAGGTTTGAAAAAAAAGATTCACACAACAGGCTGCTCAATATTGTCTCTTCGAAAAAAGGCAATGCACAGATCAAGATCTATCAGGATGTCAAAATTTTTATCTCCCGTCTGGAGAAGTATAGAGCACTTGAGTTTACCATAGACAGAGAGAGACAGATCTACTTTGTCTCCATAGAAGGAAGTATTGAGATTAACGGCATAAGGCTAGATGAAGGAGATGGTCTTGAGATCACCGAAGAGCAGCAACTTATCATAAAAGCAATGAGTGATGCACATTTTCTCTTTGTAGAGATGGCATCAAGCCACGATATTTAACACCTCTCTTTTTTTCTCAGGTTCAGATCCTCCATGCCCAATTCGCTTACCTCTGTTTTGCCCATCACGGCAAGCAGGGAGCTGACGCCGTTCAGAAGCGCTCGATGGTAGTTGGCGATATGGTGGGACTTTTCAATCACAAGGTATTTGCTTCTCTTGGCTTCGTTCATGGTAGCCAGCCCTACCGGACAGTCACGTCCGTTCGCCCCTGAACACTGCCTTGCACGGATACATCCTGCCGAGATCATAAATCCTCTGGCGATATTGACAAAATCAGCCCCATAACAGAGCAGCTCCACCACATCATCCGGTGTCAGCACCTTCTCACTGGCGATGATCCTGATATGTTCTCTGAGCCCATACTGCTCCAGCACAGCATTGACCACTAACAGTGATGCCTGGATCGATATACCGATGCGGTTCATCATCTCCAGTGGGGCTGTAGCCGAGCCGCCGTCTCCTCCGTCCAGCGTGATAAAATCGACAATCTTTTTTCCCTTATCGAGCCGTTTTTTTAAGGCTTTGGCATACTCTTCAAAGTGCTCACGCGAAGCGATCACGATCTTGATCCCTACAGGCTTTTGGGAGATATCCTGTAACTGTTCGACAAAGTCCATGAGCATCTCCATATTCTCGGCATAGGGAAAGCGGTTGGGGCTGAAGAGATCCTGATGGGCTTTTACCCCGCGGTAATAGGCGATATCTTCACTCACTTTAGTGGCAAGCAGCCTGCCGCCTGTCTGTTTAGCCCCTTGGGCGATCTTGATCTCCGTCATACGGCAAAAGCGCATCACCTTTGCATAACGATCCGGATCAAAGTTCCCCTCGTTATCCCTTACGCCATAGAGCCCCGATCCCATTTGAAAGATGATATCGGGGACTCCGGGAGGTATCTCCTCAGGGAAATATCTGATCGGTTTCTCCCAGTGGATACGGAAAAAGACAAGACTTTGTCGGTCAAAGATAAAAGATCCCCTGTCTCTTTGACGTACTACCATCTTGCGGTAGACACGATGGGCGATCTCGGAGTTGGTGATAAGGTAGATGATCCGGTAGACCGTTTTGGCAAAGATCGTACCCTCTTTTTTTTCCAGGAACTCACTGTTGAGCGCATCATAGCGCATCAGCGTCAGGAAATTGGATGTCAGCCCGCCCTCCCCGGTATTGATAGGGAAATGTTCACGGTATGCTCCTCTGGCAAAAGCACGTGTCCCCTCAGGCGAGATGGAACCGTCGCTCATCGCTGAACGGCCTATAAT
>DSDW01000133.1 GCA_011048515.1 Campylobacterota bacterium
CTTTGGCATATACTGTCAATGCAGACCATTATGTAATTGAATTCATGGGAGTGAACTTGAACTTCCCTGTTGCAGCGTGGCTGGTTTTACCAATGTTTGTACTCTTTATATTTTCATTTTTTCATATGCTGGTATATGGACTGAAGAATCACTTTACCCTAAACAGATGGAAGAAAGATGCGCATACTTTGGATGATGCACTTTACTGGGCACTGCTGAATGAGTCTAAAGAGCAGAAATATCTGATCGATGAGATCGGAAAGTCAGCGGCTTTGCTCTCCTGCAGTAACCTACAAATGAAAGACGGGATACCGGAGCTCAATTCCAGGCTTACTAAGATCACAGGTATCCTTCAAAAGATCCAAAGCGGTGAATATGTCGATCTCAAAGAGCATAAACTCGCAAAAGTCTTTAATGAAGGAAACCCCTATCTTATCCGGAACAGGCTCAATCGTCTGGAAAGCGATGATAAGTTCGTTGAAGAGGTAATGAAGTCCTCTTCAGAATATACGGAAGTGGTACGGAAAAAAGCGCTTGAGATCTTCGCATCCAGAGAAAACTTCTTCAAAGCGAGACAGTATGCCAAGCAGTTTGATGTAGAGAATCTTCTGGTGATGCTCAGACGTGTAAATGAGGATGAGGAGATGGGAATCTCTCAGGAGATACTGAAAGACTTTATTGATCATATCAATCCAACGTGCAGTGATTTCCTGCGTATTGCCGAGATTACAAAAAAACTCTTTACACCGGATGATAACCTGGCACTTTTTTTCAGCTATCAGACAAAAAACCCGAAGGCACAGTATGCCTATCTCTATCTGCTTTTCGAATATGAACTGATGGATGAGGTCGGAAAATATCTGGATGAGCAGGAGGATTCTGAGTTTATTAGGTTCAGAGCACTCTATACACTGAAGAAATCCAATGCCGGATATAAGCTGGAAGATATCATCAATATCGAGACGATTTGCAAAGAAGCAAAGTATTAAAAGGAATCTATGGCTACAATTGATTTTGGTAAAACGCTTTACGCGCTGGCTCCTCTTGCAGGCTTTACCGACCTGCCTTTCCGCTCGGTTGTCAAGAAGTTCGGTGTTGATCTGACTGTCTCTGAGATGGTCAGTTCCAACGCCTTGGTCCACCAAAGCAAAAAAACCTACCGCATGGTCGAAAGATCCCCGCTTGAAGATCTCTACAGTATTCAGCTTGCAGGCTCTGACCAGGAAGTGATGCGTCAGGCGGTAGAGTATGTCAACACCCTTGAGGATGTCTCGGTGATCGACCTGAACTGCGGATGCCCCGCACCCAAGATCGTCAACAACCTGCAGGGTTCTTCTCTCCTGACCGATCTTTCAAAAATGGGTGAGACGATACGTACGATCAAGAAATACTCCAACAAGCCCTATACTTCGGTAAAAATCCGCATAGGATTTAACGAAAAAAATCCGGTAGAGATCGCCAGGATCTGCGAGGATAACGGTGCAGACTTTATTGCGGTACACGGACGTACACGGGCGGGCCGCTACAAGGCTCCTGTGGACTATGATGCGATCCGCGATATCAAAAAAGCGGTTTCGATCCCTGTGATCGCCAACGGAGATATCGATTCGCCGGAAAAAGCGAAACGCGTCCTTGAGCATACCGGGGCTGACGGTATCATGATCGGACGTGCTGCAGTGGGGAGGCCCTGGATATTCCATCAGATCAAAGAGGGGATGAACGAGGTCAGCCCTGCACTGATCAAAGCGGTAGTGCTTGAGCACTTTGATCAGATGATTGAACACTACGGGTATTACGGGGCGATCATGTTCCGTAAACATCTGCATACCTACTCTAAAGCGGGGTTCCAGGGGGCATCGGCATTCAGGGACCTTGTCAACCGTATTGAAGACCCCAAAGAGATGCGAGAGGTTGCTGAAGCGTTTTTCTCACAGGACTATATCAGCCGGTCACACTGATCTTTTTTTTTACAATCGGGCAGGGTGATCATAAAAGATGTTATAATCCAGACAAAATTTACGGAGCAAGATAGAGATGATGATAGAACTGATACCTGTAGGTATACTGGTCGGTGCGATGTCGGGATTTTTCGGCATAGGCGGGGGGACAATACTTGTACCGATTCTGCTGGCTATGGGATTTTCGACAAAAGATGCGATCGGAATTTCGATCATACAGATGGTCTTCAGTTCAATTTACGGCTCCTATCTTAACCATAAAAAAGGTTCACTGATCATTGGCGAGGGGATACTGGTAGGGATCGGCGGTTTTATCGGCGGTTTTATCGGCGGATATGTCACCCAGTTTATCGCAGACAGGGTACTTGAGTTTCTCTTTCTGGGTTTGCTCTTCTTTGCACTTTACAGACTTCTTATCTCCAAACATATAGAGGAGGGAAGCCAGACAAAATCGATCAATAAAACACTGCTTTTCTTCATCGGCGTAGTGATCGGGATCTTTGCGATCACTTTGGGTGTAGGCGGATCGATCGTCCTGACACCGATACTGGTCGGCCTGCTGCACTATCCTATCAAAAAGGCAGTAAGTGCAGGACTCTTTTTTGTGGTTTTCTCCTCTGTCGCAGGTATGTCCAGCCGTCTGTTGACAGGTACGATCGACTTTGAAAACGGTCTGATCATTGCAGTAGCCTCTCTGATAGGTGTCTGGGGAGGTATATGGCTCAAAGAGCGTATAACATCAAAAAAACACAAGATTGCATTGTTGCTCATGTATGTAGTGGCAATCGCGATCCTGCTCAATAAAATGTGGTTCTAACGAGGAAAATCATGATTAGCGTAAAAAATGATACGATAAAAATCTTTGGGGCAAAAGAGAACAATCTTAAAAACATTGACCTTGAAATACCTAAAAACAAACTGGTGGTTTTTACCGGAATTTCCGGTTCAGGAAAATCTACGCTTGCCTTCTCTACACTCTATGCAGAAGGTCAGCGGCGCTATATCGAATCCCTCTCTTCGTATGCAAGACAGTTCCTGGGCCGTGTGGGGAAGCCGGATGTGGACAAGATCGAAGGGCTTACGCCTGCGATCGCGATCGATCAGAAGACCACGTCAAAAAACCCGCGTTCTACCGTAGGGACGATCACCGAGATATATGACTATCTCAGGCTGCTTTTTGCCAGGGTGGGGAAACAGTACTGCCACGAGTGCGGCAAGCCGATCTCTTCAATGTCGGCAAGCGATATCATCGAAGAGGTGCTCAGGCTTCCTGACGGTGCCAAGCTGGTCATCATGGCACCGCTGGTCAAAGAGAAAAAGGGTACCTTTGCCGATATGCTCGAATCGCTGCGCCATAAGGGTTATGTACGGGCAATGATCGATGGAGTGATGGTAAGGCTCGATGACGAGATCGAACTTTCGAAGACCAAAAAACATACGATCAAAGTGGTGATCGACAGGGTTGTGGTGAAAGAGGAGAGTAAAGACCGTATCGGCCAGGATGTGGAAAGGGCGCTTAAGGAGAGCTTCGGTGAAGTAGAGATAGAGATACTGAACCATGAAGAGATAGAGTTTGACCGTCAGCATATGCACTACTCTGAACACCTGGCCTGTTTTGACTGTAAACTCAGCTTCGAACCGCTGGAGCCTGTGAGTTTTTCCTTCAACTCTCCCAAGGGTGCATGTCCGGCATGTGACGGACTGGGTATCCGTTATGCGATCGACCTGAAAAAAGTGATCGATCCGGATCTCAGCATCGAAAAGGGTGCAGTGAAGATCATGTACGGGTTTAATAAAAGCTACTATACGAAGTTCCTTAATGCTTTTTGTGAACAGAACGAGATCGATCTCACTGTACCCTACAGCAAACTTGCAGAACACCAGCAAAAAGCGATCCTGTACGGGACAGGCGGTACGGTAGATTTCACCTGGAAACGCCATCACCTGAAGCGCGAGTGGCCGGGTGTCGTGAAGTTTGCCCATGAGATGTTCAAAGAGGAAAAAGATCTCAATGAGTATATGACAGAGAAGGTGTGCGACAAATGTCAGGGGCATAGACTCCGTCCGCGTTCGCTTGCGGTGAAGATCGAAGGGAAAAATATCGCGGATATTGTCGATATGCCTATCGAAAAATCCTATGCCTACTTTGCGGATGAAGAGAGCTTTTCTCATCTGAATGAACAGCAGCGCCTTATCGCCGATTCGATCCTGAAAGAGCTCTATGAGAGGCTTTTTTTCCTTTACGATGTAGGACTGGGCTACCTTACGCTCAGCCGAGATGCACGTACGATCTCCGGCGGGGAAGCGCAGCGTATCCGTATCGCTTCCCAGATCGGTTCCGGACTGACCGGAGTGATGTATGTATTGGATGAGCCGAGTATCGGACTGCATGAGCGTGATACGATGAAGCTGATCAGGACACTGGTCTCACTGCGCGACAAAGGGAACAGCGTGATCGTCGTCGAGCATGACAAAGAGACGATCGCAGCAGCCGATCATATCGTTGATATCGGTCCCGGTGCAGGAGAGTTCGGCGGTCAAGTGGTCTTTTCGGGAAGTATACAAGCGCTGAAGAGAGCAAAAACTCTGACAGCCGACTATATGTTCGGACGCAAGGATGTCTCCTATCCGCATGACAAACCTCAGGAGAAGTGGATCGAGATAAAAAACGTGACGCTGAATAATATCCATGATCTCACTGCCAAAATACCGCTCCATAATTTTGTCTGTATCACAGGGGTAAGCGGGAGCGGAAAAAGTTCATTGATCCTCCAGACTCTGCTTCCTGTTGCCAGAGAGCTACTTAATCATGCCAAAAAAGTGAATAAAGTAGACGGGGTAGAGATCAACGGTTTGGATGCCTTGGATAAAGTGATTTATCTCGATCAGAGTCCTATCGGTCGTACACCGCGTTCCAACCCTGCGACCTATACGGGGGTGATGGATGAGATACGAAAACTCTTTTCCCAAACCAAAGAAGCTGAGCTACGAGGGTATAAAATAGGGCGCTTCTCGTTCAATGTCAAGGGCGGACGGTGTGAAAAGTGTCAAGGTGACGGACAGATCAAGATCGAGATGCACTTCCTGCCTGATGTGATGGTGAAGTGTGATGCCTGCAACGGTACACGATATAATGCACAGACACTTGAAGTACTCTATAAAGGGAAATCGATCGCCGATGTGCTTGCGATGAGCGTGGCTGAAGCGTTAGAGTTTTTCAAGGCGATACCGTCGATCGCTGTGAAGCTCAAGACACTGCAGGATGTAGGGCTTGACTATATCACACTGGGACAGAATGCTACAACGCTTTCCGGAGGGGAGGCACAGCGTATCAAGCTGAGCAAGGAGTTGAGCCGAAAAGACACCGGGAATACACTCTATGTCCTGGACGAACCGACTACGGGACTGCACTTTGCCGATGTGGACAGATTGACCGGTGTACTGCACCATCTGGTGGATCTTGGAAATTCTGTCGTGGTGATCGAACACAACCTTGATATGATCAAAAATGCGGACTATATCATCGACATGGGGCCTGAAGGCGGGAACAAAGGCGGACTGATCATTGCGGAAGGAACGCCCGAGCAATTGGCCAAAGAGTACAAAAAGACAGGAAGCTATACCGGAGAATACTTGAAAAAAGAGTTGGAGAAATAGTACTGTCTGGTATAAAACGATTTCGTTTTATACTGGTCTTTTAAAGTTTTTCTTGGAGCCGGGTTTATTCTCTATGCTGAAGGTGATCGCCATTTTGATGATATAGAGCAGTACCAGTGCCGCAAGAATCTCATACCCGATTGCCCATACCATGATAAATGAAGACTCCTGGACAAGCTTCAGAAATGCTTCATAGTTGCTTTTTGCGATATAGATAAAGAAAAATAAGAGACCTGCGATATAGGGCAGAGAGACAAAATAGATGAGAAGAAATATTTTTTCAAGTCCGGGAGGAAAGAAAAGAGGCGTATCCTCATATTTTATCTCCTGTTTGCCAAAATTGTTTTCTGACTGAAATTTCTTTTTTTCATGAGGTCTGATTTTAATCTCATCATTGTTGCCAAGCAGACCAGCCATTGTTTATCCTCATTGCGAATTAAGTTATATTATAGACTTCTCTTCCTTAAAGTGATTAGCCGCAGTGTGCGATGATCTTGGTGTGAGGTGTATTTTGTAGGTTTTCCACGATTTCTCCGGCATTATCCGCAACTATTTTTCTTTCATTGCAATTGTCGATATAATACAAAAAAAGTTGAAGGTTCATTTTGAAAACTATTACGATCATAGATACATTCGGATTCTTTTTTCGTTCCTACTTTGCACTTCCGCCGCTTCGTAACTCAGAGGGGTTCCCTACCGGACTCTTGACCGGGTTTGTCAATTTTGTTGATTCGCTGCATAGAGATCATAATACCGATTATCTGGTATTCGCACTGGACAGCAAGGGAAAAACCTTTCGTAATGATGTCTATGAGGAGTATAAAGCACACCGTGAAGCGCCGCCTGAAGATCTGGTCAAACAGCTTCCTATTGCCATTGAGTGGGTTGAGAAGATGGGCTTTGCCAACCTCTCCAAAGAGGGATATGAAGCCGATGATGTGATCGCTACGGTGACAAGGATCGCCAAGGAAAAGGGGATCAAGGTGCGTATCGTCTCTCATGACAAAGATCTCTACCAGCTGATCGATGACGGCATTGTGGTGATGTATGACTCCGTCAAAAAAAGGGAGGTTGATGAGGAGGCGTGTATCGAGAAGTTCGGTGTCAGACCCAAAGACTTTATCGACTTTCAGGCGATCCTGGGAGACAGTTCAGACAATGTACCCGGAGTCAAAGGGATAGGGCAGAAGGGTGCGAGCAAACTGATCAATGAATACGGTACGCTTGAAGCGATCTACGAGAATCTGGAGAACTGTGGAACTCCGCGTATCCAAAAGCTTCTTGCCGAAAGCAAGGAGAGTGCTTTCCTCTCCCGTGATCTGGTGACGATGCGTGATGATGTCTATGAGACGCTGGACCTGGAGAGCTATGCGTTTGAAGACAAAAACTACCTGAGCTGCCTGCTGGAAGAGTTTGAAAAGTATGAAATGAACCAGGCGATCAAAAAAGCGCGTGTAGGTGAACCGGCAACCTGTGAGGTCAAAGAGGTTCCCAAAGAGGCGAGACACGTACTTGGTTTCGAAGCGGTGACCCTTGATACCAAGGAGAAGCTTTTTGACGTGATCGGGAGTATCGATGAGGATACGATCGTGGCGTTTGATACGGAGACTACAGGACTGGACACCAAATCTGACAGGATGGTGGGCTTCAGTTTTTCCTATGAAGATACGAAAGCCTATTATGTACCGGTAGCTCACAGCTATCTGGGGGTTGGAGCACAGGTTTCAGAATCCGATGCGGTTGAGGCATTACATAAACTGATGAAGCACAGGATCGTCGGGCAAAATCTCAAATTTGACTTCTCTCTGCTCTACCACCAGTACGGTTTTGAGAAGATAGTCCCCTATGCGGATACGATGATCATGGCATGGCTGAGCGATCCGGGAACCAAAGTAGGGCTTGATGCGTTGGCGGAAAAGATTTTCAAGTATGAGATGAAAACCTTCAAAGAGACGGTCAAGAAAGGGGAAGATTTCTCTTCAGTGGCGATAGAGGAAGCAGCCTTTTATGCCGCTGAGGACGCGTGGATGACCAGGCTGCTCTACTTTGCGCTCAAAAAGAAGATGGAACTTGCATCGCTTACCCCGCTTCTGAAGGAGGCAAAAGAGGTGGAGTATCCCTTTATCAATGTGTTGATCAGGATGGAAAGTCTTGGGATAAAGGTGGACCAGAAACATCTGAAAACATTGCAGAAAGATCTCAGCAGCGAACTTGCCAGACTCACCGAAGAGATCTATGCCTTGACCGGGAGCGAGTTTAACATCAAATCAACCAAACAGCTTGGAGAGATACTCTTTGCCAAGCTGGGGCTCAAGGGCGGAAAGCAGACCAAGACAGGCTACTCTACTAATGAAGCTGTCCTTCAGTCACTGATCGGTGAACATGAAGTGATCGGCAAGATCCTGGAGTACCGCGAGAACCAGAAGATGCTCTCTACCTATGTGGATCCGTTGCTGAAACTTGCAAAACAGGATCCCCATAGCCGTATCTATACCTCATTTATCCAGACAGGAACGGCTACGGGAAGGTTGAGCTCCAAAGAGCCGAACCTGCAAAACATCCCTGTGCGTTCAGAGCTTGGGCGCTCTGTGAGGGAGGCGTTTATCGCCAAAGAGGGGTATAAGCTGGTGAGTATCGACTACTCACAGATAGAGCTCCGTCTTTTGGCGCACTTCTCAGGGGACAGCGCACTGGTGGAAGCCTTCAACCATGGGGAAGATATCCACCTCGCAACGGCTGTCAAGCTCTTTGGCGAAGAGGATGCAAAAGCGAAGAGACACTTTGCCAAGGCAGTGAACTTCGGCCTGCTTTACGGAATGGGACCCAAAAAACTCTCTGAGGATACCGGTGTTACGATGAATGAAGCAAAAGAGGTGATCAAGAGCTATTTTGCTACCTTCCCTACCGTAAAAAGTTTTATAGAGGGGATTCAGGAGCGTGTCAAGGTAGACGGCTATGTAGAGACGATCCTGAAACGCAGACGTATCTTTGATTATGAAAATGCCAATGGGATGCAAAAAGCCGGTATGTTACGTGAATCGGTCAATACGGTATTCCAGGGGAGTGCAGCCGATCTGATCAAACTTGCGATGCTTGAGATTGACAGGATGATCCAAGAGGAGGAGCTGGATGCTGCCATGCTGCTTCAGATCCACGATGAACTGATCTTTGAAGTCAAAAAGGAGCAGGTCGATGAGATCGTCAAGCGCTTTGTCCATACGATGGAGAGTGTATTGACTCTGAATGTGCCGCTTGTATGTTCTGCTTCCGTGGGCGATAGCTGGGGAGAACTGAAGTAGCAAAGGCACCGGCAGATATTTTGGGATGAATGGGATAAATCGAGAATATGATAAGATTTTATTATTATACTATTATCCATTCATTAACCTTCCATTAGAAAATAATCAGATATAATCACTCTTTATTATTTGGCAAATGGAGAAAAACTGTATGATAAAACAACTATTATCTATGAAGATGGC
>DSDW01000130.1 GCA_011048515.1 Campylobacterota bacterium
AGGAGGAGGAGGAGGAGGACAAGAGATGCGCTAGATCGCATTTGCCGCCTGTATAAAATCTTCCGCGACCACCTGCGGGTCTTCCAGCCCTATAGAGACCCGTATCAGTCCCTCATGTACTCCCAGGAATTTGCGTGCCGCCTCATCAAAATCACTGAAGATCGTACTCGTCATGTGCAGCGCAAGGCTCCTGTTGTCACCGATATTCGCTGTCTGGATCACGATCTTCAGTGCATCAAGCAGCCTGAAAGCCCTCTCTTTTGTACCGCAGTCAAGCGTCAGGAGCGGTCCGCACCCCTGAGGGAAGTCCGACCTGTATCTCTCATAATCAGGGCTGCCGGGCAGAGAGGGGTGGTTCACGCTTACTCCCTCAGGAAGTTTTTCCTGCAGTATCGCTGCCACTCTCTCTACATTCTGATTGATACGCTCGATCCGCAGCGGCAGGGTTTCAAGCCCGATCATCGTCATAAAGGATCCGAACGCATTTGCCGTCATACCCATATCCCGGATCGCACGTTTTTTGAAGATAGCCATAAATGCTTTATTGCCCATCTTTTTGACAAACTTATGCAGATCGGCATATTTCGGATGGAGCAGCTTGTCATTTTCCGGATCAACACTTCTAAACACACCTATCCCGCCAAGCGCGGCAGAGTGCCCCGAGATATTTTTGGTTGATGAGTGTACAACAATATCCGCCCCCATCTCGATCGGCCTTAACAAAATCGGTGTTGCCGTGTTGTCGACCACAAGTATCGTCTCGTATTGATTACAGAGATCTATAATGCGTTGGAGATCAGGGAGCCTGAGACTCGGATTGCCCACGCTCTCCATCATTACCATCTTGATACCGCTTTTGAGTCTGGACTCGATATGATCAAAATCATCCACCTCGCAGAAGCTGTTGGTGATGCCAAAACGCGCCAACGTTTCATTGACCAGCGAATAGGTCCCCCCGAAAAAACCTCCGATACAGAGCAGTTCATCCCCGCTGTTTAGGATCGCCATGCTTGCCATCGACATCGCTCCCATACCCGAAGCAGTGGCAATAGCCCCGATACCCCCCTCCATCTTGGCTACAATAGATTCCAGCTTGCCGTTCGTCGGATTTCCTACGCGTGCATAGAGTGGCTTTGCCACACTTCCCGCAAATATTCCTTCAGCCTCCTGGGCATTCTCATACCCAAATGCTGCCGAAGGTACCATCACGGGTGCGATAGGTCCGACCCGGTTTCCCACGCTGTGTACCAAGAGCGTATTGTAATGTTCAAAATCTACTGTTTTATCCATCAAGTTTTCCTCGTTAAATTGAGAAGTTCAGCGCATGATTGGCTTTGAGCTGATAGTTTTTCAACTCCGAAAGCGGCACATCAAAGACCTCACCTGCACGCTCAATGATGTCTGACCAAAAAAGTTTCAGTGTGGGATTATTGGTCTTGCAGACATCAGAAAATGCATCAGACTCCAATATCTCCATCACATCTTTGAGTGTCACGTCCTTGAGGGCTTTGGCAAGCTTGTAACCGCCATGCGCGCCTTTGATACTGTTCAGTATCCCGCTTTTACGAAGCTCAAGCAGGATCTGCTCCAAAAAGTTCTGGGGAATTGAAGCTTTGGCTGCAATCTCTTTGATCTTCAGGACTTTTCCTGCTTCTATGGAACCCAGTTCATGCAGAGCAGCTACAGCATACACCGTCTTCGTAGAAATTCCTATCATTACACTTACCCACTTTCACGGCACTTTTCCCTCCTTCCTGTACTGGTCAGGAGGTAAATACTATTTGTTAAAAATGCCTTTGATTAATTGAATCTTGTAGTATAGCTTACATCCTATACAAAAATCAAATACCGTTTCAAGCAAGGTAGCAAAAAGCAGCATGATACCTACTGACATTGCAAGCGTATCCAAACCGGAAAGATAGAACACGACAAGTATAAACGAGACGAATAACCCCATACCGAGTGCAAAACGTTTGGGTGATTCATCGCACAGCTTCGGTGTGATATCCCACCAATTGACCATCAATTTTGCGACCAGATGAAAAATGCTGAGTTCAGGCCTTCTGGAAATCCTTACCGCAAAATCGAACAAAAGCATAAATGCCAGGAAGGAGTTGCCTGTAATGATCAGAACCAATGTCATCATGGCAACCTGGAAAGAGATGATCCGTACCATATTCGCATCGACTCTTCTTGTAGATATAGGACAACTAGGTGACATTTCAACTCCTTATAGAGAGGCATCTCTGCATACTCTGGATATACACTGCATATCGATCTTTCCTGGAATTATGAGTATGGTATTGAGTGGGAGACAACATTACCAAGAAAGATCTCTATACCCTTGTCCGCTGTATATATACAGAGTATACACAGATGCCTGCTCTCTTTTTATAAAACCATTGTAGCAAAGATTTTTTTTAATGTCAAGTAAATCTATTGATTTTATATATTTATTATCATAAGCACTTTACAAGAGTCCTCTACACGCCGGTTACACGCCGATACGATATATTTCAAAAATTTTTTAAAGGAGAAAAATGAAAAAAATTATAGAGTTTGGCGAAAGTGTGCATGGATATAAACTGCCAGTAGTGAACGAAAGAGAAGCAAGGGCGGGAGCAGGTATCCTCTTTTTATTTGCGATCATCTCTTTTCTCAATGCCTATCTGACCCATCGTTTTTTATTTACGCAGATATTTGTCACTGTCTTTATGGTTGACTTTTTTATACGTATCTTTATCAATCCGAAGTTATCCCCCTCACTGATTCTCGGGCGCCTCTTTGTTCGGCATCAAAGTCCCGAATACGTGGGTGCTGTCCAAAAACGTTTTGCATGGAGTATCGGGTTCATTCTGTCTGTGATCATGTTTTTTATCGTTGTCGTCTTTGAGCTCATGACACCGGTAAAGATTGCTATTTGTATCCTCTGTCTGACATTTTTGTTCAGTGAAAGTGTTTTTGGAATCTGCATCGGATGTACACTCTATCACTGGATCTACCGGAAGTCCCCGCAATACTGCCCGGGCAATGTCTGTGAAATAAAGCCACAAGAGGAAGTACAAAGGGTTTCAGGGCTTCAGCTGACGGTCCTTGCGCTCTCTTTGCTCATCATCAGCGGTTTCACCTATGACCGGATACGCAAAACGGATACTCCTTCAACGACAGCCATGCAATGCCAGTCAGGAAAATGCAGCAGTAGCAAGTGCGGCGGTTTTTAGAAAAATAGGCTCTTGGGAAAATTCGTCTCTATCAATGGAGCAAATTTGGATAAAGAAGGGGGAGATGCCATCAAAGGCCGAAGCCTTTGGCAGCGGAAGGATTACAGTCCAGCGATGTGTTCTGCAACAGCTTGGATATCCTCGTCGCTCAGTGCAGCAACTTGACCTTTCATAAGGCCACCCATACCGTACTTGTTAAGTGTACCTGCTTTGTACCCTTTAAGTTGCTCTACTGTTGTAGCAGCAGCTTGGCCTTGGATGATCCCGGATTTGTTCAGTGCAGATTTTTCACCGTTTGCACCATGACATGCTACACATTTTGCATAAACAGCAGCACCATCAGCCATAAGTGAAGTAGCACCAGCGAACAACATAGCAATTACAAGTTTTTTCATATTAGTTCCTTTTATGATTTTTATTTTTGAAGTTGAATTATATCACGTGAATTATAAAAGAGATACCCAACAGGGTATCTCAAACTCTGAGACTCTCAGATTAGCAAGATGGAACGTTTCCTGAGTCAGATGCAAACTCGTAAGAGAAGTCATAAATATCATCAACATATTTTGGGTCCAATGTAAGGCCCGGGCAGATTTTTTCTGCTTCTTCTTTAAATTTACCAGCACCATGGATCTCTTCCCACTCATCCTGAGTATGTTTCTGAGCAAATTTCGCTCCTGAGAATCCACATGCAGCTTTCATTTTTTTCATATAGAGCTTTTGACCTTTTTTCGCATCAGCCATTGCAGTTGACGAAAGTACCGCTACTCCAAGAAGTGCCGCTGTAGCAAGTTTCATTACATTTTTCATTTTATTTCCTTTTATTTAAGATGAGTTGATATTATCAGTTAATTGTGAAATGATTGTGAAGAAAAACGGCGAAAAAAACTCTATATTCGCAAAATTGTTCCTTCACGTTACACTCAGCCTAGCACTTAGGCACTACACCGTCACTTGCATTTTCATATGAGAAGTCATAAACGTGCTCCCACCAGGACTCCTTGATCTCCTCGATCTTCAATCTTGGACATATTTTTTTCGCCTCTTCTTTGAATTTTCCTTCATCCCAGAGCTCTTCCCATTCACCCTGTGTATGATGTCTTGAAAATTTTACACCGGAAAATCCACATTTTTTACGAAACTTCTTTTTAAATATCTTTTGACCTGTCTTGGAATCTGCAGATGCTATCGCGGTCGTACTGACCATACCAAACATTGCCAAAAACAGGATCACCATTGCTTTTTTCATTCTTGTCCTTCCTCGTTTTGATATAATGATTAGATATAGTAACATGAAATACTTAAAACTTATTACTTCTATCGATATACTTAATTTAGTTTTCCAAATACTTTATACTTCTCCCAATAGATATCAATCGCCTCTTTGAGTTCCTGATCACTGATATAGAGCTTTTGTTTGATCCCATAGGTATCGATAAAAAGATCGGACATCACTGAGATATGTTTGGATGGATAGCGCATATAGTGACGTAGTGCAGCTTTCATCGTCTCCTCGCCGCTATAGACCAGCAGATAGTTTTTGAACATACCCTGCAGATCTGTCGGAAGTTCCCTATGGCAGGGGATACAGTTGCGTTCATAGGCATTTTCAGCGAAAACGCCTATGCTCAATGCTGCCAGCAGAAAGAGTTTTTTTACCATTTTATCACCATCCTTGTTCCTTTATCTTTTCCGGAGAATACCTCTATCCTGATACCATACTCATCCAGTATCCTCTTCACGATACTCAGTCCGATACCAAATCCCCCTTCACTCTCGTTAAACCTTCTATACCGGTCAAATATGAAAGCCCGTTTCTCTTCGGGAATGCCGACTCCGGTATCCCATATCTCCAGGCTGCCTTCACGCAGCCTGATCCCTACGATCCCTTTTCGTTTATTGTATTTGATCGCATTGGAGAGCAGGTTGTCGATCACCCGGGTGAGCTTTCTGCGATCCATTACGATCTCGGCATGGTTGATATCCATCTCATAGGTAAGTGCTTTGGACTCTACCAAAACCTTGAAGTACTCTATCCTGTCATAAAGCAGCTCTGCGATATCGATCTTCTCATTCTCATTCTCTCTCTCCTGTTCCAGCGTCAGGTAGGTAAGATCTTTGTAGAGTATCGATACGGTCTTTGCGGCGATGTTGATACGGTTGAGCTTTTTTCTGTTTTTCTCTACCATGACATCGGTATCCATCATCTCGATATTCGCCAGTATGGCCGAGAGCGGTGTGTTGAGTTCATGGGTCGTGTCTTTGATGAAACGGTCCAACAGCATGATCGAATCCCTCATCGGCTTCACAAAGAGTTTGGCAAGAAAATATCCAAAGAAGAGAAAGAGGAAAAAGGCTGCAGTGCCGTAGCCCAGTATCTTTTGGATCAGCTGCTTATGCCATGCGCCATCATCCTCTATTTCCAGGATCAGATATTTCGCACCCAGATAGAAGATATCCATACTTTTAACAAAATGGATCACCCCGTCTTGCAGATAGATCTCCTGGGTGAAATCCACCGACCTGTTCTTCAGCAGGGAAAAGATCTCTTTGTACTCGATGTCATAGATCGCGGAACGAAAACGGGGGTCTCTCGGATAGGTTCTCTGATCGTCAAAGAAGTGGTGAAGTACTTTAAGGCGTTTGGTCTGGATATAGGCATATTTGACCAGCTCGGCACGCTGCGCTGAGAGCATCAGTTCTTTATGTGCCTGGTAGTAAAGCACTCCCAGCGTCGAGATGACCATCATGACCAATAAAATATAAAGGGAGAGGAACCTTCGTAGAGATTTTGTCTCACTTTTCAGTAATGAACTTGTAGCCCTGTTTTTTAATACTGACAATTCTATCTTTTCCTATCAATTTACGTAAGTTTTTGATGTAGGTACGCAGTGCAGAATCACTGGGCTCCTCATCATAGCTCCAAAGGTGATCAAAAATGAGCTCATGGGCAAGCACCCTTCCCTCATTTTTCACAAACAGTTTAAGCAGCGTCGCCTCTTTATGACCTAATGAGACGGGTTTATCTTGGATGATAAGCTCATTGTTTTTTATATCATACGCGATATCTCCGGTAATCATGATACGCTCTTTCTCCTGATGGTAAAACCCGCGTTTAAGGAGGGTCTCGATACGTATCTTAAGCTCTTTTAGCGCAAAAGGCTTGCGGATATAGTCATCGCAGCCGCTCTTAAACCCCTCTTCCAGATCCTCTACGCTGTCCATAGAAGTGATATAGATCGCGGGTGCCGCTACCCCCTGTGTCCTGCTCTCTTTGAGCAGATCAAGCCCGTTGAGACCGGGGACATTGATATCAAGGAGAAGCAGATCATATCTGTTTTCATAGAGCTTCTCCTGTGCCTCCTCGCCGTCATAGACGGAAACCACCTCATACCCCTCATCCTCAAGAAACTCAGTCACCGTTTCATTGAGATTTGTATCATCTTCGAGTAACAATATCTTGCTCATCGTTCTCCTAATCTTCTGTCTGTCAATTCCCTACCTTTAAAGGGAACTGTTTAAAGAGTAACCAAATCCTTACCCTCATCTCTTATCGAATGTTCGATCCGCTATAGATACTGGCTGACCCAGTTTTGCAGTCTTCCCGCACTCAGTGCTCCGCTGAGACGGTCAACCTCTTTCCCGCCCTTAAAGACGATAAGGGTCGGAATGCTCTGGATACCGTACTGTGCTGCGAGCTGCTGGTTGTTCTCGGTATTGACCTTCAGAAACTGTGCCTGAAGCGGCATGGAAAGTGCTGCTTCCTCAAAGGCCGGTGCCATCTGGCGGCACGGGCCGCACCACGGTGCCCAGAAGTCTACAACAACAGGGATATCCGAATTGACCACGAACGTACCGAACTTTGCTGCATCTACCTCCACAGGTTTGCTCTCAAGAAGCGACTTTTTACAGGCTCCGCAGTTCGCTTTGCTATAGCGCTCTTTTTTGGGAATGCGATTCACTTTGAGACAATGCGGACAAACAACATTTACATTCATAGAAAAGATCCTTCTATCAAGATTGGTTTTAGATTTAGTCTGTATTATAGCAAATAAAGTGAATACATATTTAATAAAGGATTCGAAATGGCTATTAGAGAACTTGTCGTGGGCGGCGGATGTTTTTGGTGTACGGAGGCGGTATTTGAGCTTCTGCGGGGTGTGCAGGATGTGGAGAGCGGTTATGCCAACGGGCATCTGCCCAACCCTACCTACAGGGATGTCTGTACTGGAGATACGGGCTATGCAGAGGTGGTCAAGATCACTTATGATGACAGTGTCATCACGGCAGATACGCTTCTGGATGTCTTCTTCGCCACACACAACCCTACAACCCTCAATCAACAAGGTGCCGATAGAGGCACACAATACCGCTCTACGATCCTCTACACCGATGAAGAGACCAAAGAGGCGGCTGAAGCCGCGAAGGAAGCGGCACAGGAAAACTGGAACGACCCGATCGTCACCAGGATCGAACCGCTGGAGAACTACTATAAAGCCGAAGCCTACCACCAGGACTACTACCGTCAAAACCCGATGCAGGGCTACTGCATGGCAGTGATCCCGCCGAAGATCGCGAAACTCAAAGCGAAGTTTGGGGAAGAGGTGAAGTAAACTCTCCCCCCTCCTTGTCCCCACTGTTCCCAGTACTTATAATATATCCGTTCACCCTGAGCTTGTCGAAGGGTTGACAGAGCGTATTTCGACAGGCTCAATACGAACGGAGTTCCCCCTCATTACCACGGTGTCCGTGGTAATGCATACATCATATTAAACTACTGCAAAACTTCCATTACTTCGTAGTATTGATTATGCATGACGATGGAAAATTAGATATTTTACACCAATAACCCCGCATCGTATTTATTTGTCCGTATATTGGACAACTGCAAGCTATACGCTATATAATGGTTGTCAAATAAATCATAGCGTTTCATGCAAAAACAGGGATAGATAATGATGGAGTTTCTCTCTTTTGAAAGATTTATCAGTATTAAGGTATTGATACTGTTTTATTATATCGGTGCAGTGATCATGCCTGTAGGGGTATTTATCTTTGGCAAACAGCTGCTTTCCAGGTTTCACTTTTTTGATACAGCATACCAAAGAGGGAAAGAGATCGTCTGGAATGCATTGACCGGCAGACAAAAAATAAAAGCACTTATTGCACTCCTCACTTGTTTCATCTTTATGGAACTCTTTTGGCGTATGCTCTTTGAGTTCCTTATCGCATATATGCAAATACGTGATGCAATGGTCCATGCACAGCTAAAGGTATAGAGATATAGGTAGCGAATGAGGATACTGTTCTTCCCTCATCCTAAGATCGAAAAAAGAAATCTCATAGCTCGAAAGAGAGGTTTGCAAATACCCCTTCGACACTATGTGCGGTTTTATAGCGGGTACGGAGCATTCTCACCTGTTTGGTCTTCATATCACATACGGCTATGCGGAAGCTCATACCCATTTGCGGCTCAACGATGCAGATGATCTTCCCTTCATACTCCCGTGTAGCGTGGATGATCCCCTGCAGTTTCGGGAAGAAATATTTGGGATAGCTCAGCGGTGTGATCTCTACGATCTTGATCGTATCGTTCCCTTCAAGCGTATCCAGTATAAGCTGTGCATCTTCAAAACTCTCAAACTGTACACACCAATCATCAAAAACCTTATTGAAATGCTTTAGATCTTCATCCAAAAAGCCTCCGGCAAGTGACTGTAAAGCAAAAATTCCCATTC
>DSDW01000126.1 GCA_011048515.1 Campylobacterota bacterium
CCCTTCCCGAAAAGTTATTTTTTTGACTATCGTTATATAAGTAGATATATAATGTATATAGCTTCTAAGGAGTATGAATGAAAAAAATTGTCTTATCGGGAGTGGTTGCCGCTGTTTTGGTACCCAGCCTCTATGCAGAGGTGTTTGAACTGGGGAAGATCAATGTTGCCAGCAAACTGAATGAAGAGAGGGTCTTTGAGGAGACGACGACTGAAGAAACCATACAGCGGGACAATGCGGTAACCGTCAGTGAAGCACTGGACAATCTCAGCGGGGTCACGCAGGAGATACAGGGAGGAAGAGCAGAGTCAACGCTCTATATCAGGGGATTTGATGCAAGAAGAATAGGGTTCTTTATCGATAGCGTACCCGTCTATGTCCCCTATGACGGCAACTTCGACTACGGGCGTTTCCTGACGACCGATATCGCGGAGATCGATGTATCCAAAGGGTACTCCTCTGTCGCCTATGGCGCCAATACGATGGGCGGGGTGATCAATGTGATCTCCAAAAAGCCTACCAAAGCGCTGGAAGGCTCCGTCCGAAGCCATGTGGTGTTTGATAGTGACGTTGGCTTCGCGAAGCAGGTAAGCGCTCTCAATGTCGGGACGCTGCAGGAGAACTACTATATCCAGCTGGGCGCAAACTACGCCAACCAGGACCACTTCAGGCTGAGTGATGATTTTGAGCCGACCGCCTATCAGCCCTCTGGCGACCGTCTGCGTTCCGAGACAAAAGATCAAAAGGTGAACCTGAAAGCAGGGTATTTTATCGATGCAAATACAGAGCTGGCATTGGGATATATCAACCAAAAAGGGGAGAAGCAGCAGCCGCCTGCGACAGATACAACGTTCAGCAAAGAGAAATACTGGGACTGGCCCTACTGGGACAAAGAGACTGTTTACCTCAATGGACAGAAAACTTTCGATCACAGCTATCTGAAAGCGGTGCTCTATTATGACAGGTTCAAGAACTCTTTATACTCCTATGCGGATGATACCTACAGTACCTTCAACAGCAAAGGGTTTACATTCAAGAGCAAATACGATGACTACAGCTACGGTGCACGTCTCTCCTATGGAACAGAGATCGGGAAACACCTGCTTACACTCTCTGCGAATTATAAAACAGATGTACACCGCGGCTATGATATCGATAAAACCGATTCCACTACGACGATGATCGAAAAGTATGAAGACCGTACCCTTTCATTCGGGGTGGAGGATGCCTACAGGCTTTCTGATCAACTGGAGCTTCTTGGCGGCATCAGCTATGACCGAAAAGAGGGGGAGTATGCCTATGATGAGGACTCGGCGACAGCAGGGATCCCGCTGGGGACGCAGGACACCTGCAACCCGCAGATCGCACTGGTCTATAAAGCAGATGCAAGCAGCATCTACAGGGCGAGTATCGCCAGAAAAACCTATCTGACGTCGATGAAGGACAGATACAGCAGAAGGCTGGGCTCGGCAGAACCGAACCCGGATCTGGAGTCCGAGAAATCCACCCATTTTGAACTGAGCTATGATAAGAAGATAGACAATACACAGATAGGCATTACCGGTTTCATTGCCCGGGTGGACGATGCGATCCAGAATGTCCTTCTCAGCGACAGCGGTACACCCGGAGATACGAAAGATGATCTCTTTCAAAACCAGAATATTGGCGAGTTTGAACACCGCGGTATAGAGCTGGATCTGAATTATCAAGGGGAGAGTTTCCAGGCAGGCGGTAACTACACCTATCTCTCCCTGGTAAACAAAAGTGACAATGATGCAAAACTGACTGATGTGCCAAAACACCAGCTCTTTGCCTATGTCCAAAAAGATCTGACCCCAAACCTCTCGCTATACGGAAATGTCAAAATGAGAAAAGGGGCCTATGAGCAGAAAATGGACCGTACTTACGTCATAAACCCGACATTTACCACGCTGGATGCCAAAGTGGTCTATACCCCTTGGGAAGATCTGACTGCCGAGTTCGGTATCAAGAATATTACGGATAAGTATTATGCCTATGACAGTGCGTTCCCTATGCCGGGGAGGGAGTTCTTTGTGACAATGGAGTATAAGTTCTGATGAAAAAGATCGTTCTCTTTTTAACCCTCATTCTTTCACTGCACCTCCACGCCGATACGAAACCGCTGCGTGTTGCGGTGATCGGGGGTATCACGATGAGCGGTTTGTGGGAAGAGATCTCTGTTGCTTTTGAAAAAAAGTACGGAATACCGACCGAGCTGGTCGTCACGGGGCCCAAAGGAGTCCTGAACGCCTATGCGCAAAAGCATCCGGTAGACTTCATCACGATGCACTCCAGCGACACGATCTCCAATCTCGCTTCAAGCGGGATGATCGAAGGGCTGACTCCGTGGATACACAATGCCCAGATGCT
This sequence comes from Campylobacterota bacterium, assembly GCA_011048515.1. Taxonomy (GTDB): domain Bacteria; phylum Campylobacterota; class Campylobacteria; order Campylobacterales; family Sulfurovaceae; genus Sulfurovum. The sequence continues at coordinate 2,392 of DSDW01000126.1, forward strand.
TATCTCGGAGCGATCCAACCCTGCAAAGATCAGCGACAGCGATACGCTGGAGGTAGCGCTGAAGAAGATCACAGACAACAACAGTACCTTCATGATACACCTGAGCGGTGGGACCTTTGAAGTCTTTCATGAAATAAGCAGCCGCTATGCATTTTATCCCAAAGTCGTTCTGACACAAAAGAAACACGGTTTTCTAAAAGATGTGGTATCCCAGAAAGCCTATACGCTCTTTGGCGTGATCCCTTTTCTGATGAAAAAACACTCCGATCCGGATATCAAAGGGTATCTGATCGATGCGGAGGCGCTGCACAGACCCTATCTGGCAGCAACAGGAACCATTGGAAAGATAGGGAAAGAACGCTACCGCAATGCCAAGCTCCTGGTGCAGTTCTTGACTTCTCCTGAAGTACAGCAACTGATCCGTGACTTCAGACTCAAATCGTTCCCGCAGGTCCCGGTCTTTTTCCCGGCAAGAGCCAAGTGAAGCGTGCCGGGAAAATGCAGCATCAGTGCTTGACGTCCGATACTTTTAGGCGCATAAATCTATGCGTTTTCAAAATCTTTTTAAGGAGATGATATGGGGATAGAAAAAACAAATCTTTCAGAAATAGATTTTCCCAATCTTTATAGCCGGCAAATGGAAAACTCTACATTTCAGGGCAAAAATGCAGCAGATTGGGATGAAAAATCGAAAAACTATCTTGCATCGATGAAGGAGAGCGACTATCTCAAGAGAATGATGGAGATGATCGATCTGACGGGTGCGGAAACAGTGCTTGATATCGGCTGCGGGCCCGGGACGCTCTCTGTTCCCTTGGCAAAAAAGCTCAAGCGTGTTTTTGCGCTTGACTATTCCAATGGGATGTTGGCCAGCCTGGCTGAAGCGTGCCGGGCGCAAGGGGTGGAAAATGTCATCCCTTTGAACCGTTCATGGGAGGAGGAGTGGAGTGATATACCGCAAGCCGATATCGTGATCGCATCAAGATCACTGGAGGTGAAAGAGATAAAAAAGGCATTGGAGAAAATCGTATCCAAGGCAAAAAGAAAAGTCTATCTTACCTTCAAAGTCGGTGGAAGTTTTGTCGATGAGGAGATACTGGAGTCTATCCAACGCCAAGTCATCCCCAGACCCGATTATATCTATCTTGTCAATACGCTTCATCAGATGGGTATCTATGCCAAAGTTGATTTTATACGATCCAAAAACAGTAAATTCAAGAGTAACGATAGCGAAAGTTTTATCCAGAAGGTACGATGGAGCCTTGGAGAACTCACCCCGGTTGAAGAGGAAGCGCTGAAAAGCTACTTTCAGAATGTTTATCATAAGGAGCAGGATCAAAGTTTTACAGACTGGGCACTGCTTTCATGGGAGGTCAATCCATGAAATCTATGGTTTTCGGGCTATAAACTCCAGGTGTCAAGAGATTTGTACTATAATATTGGATATGATGTATAAATATAACAATTTTATCGTAAGGACTGGAGAATGAAAAAATGGCGTTTGGATTTTAGAATCTGGCACTGGGTGCATGCTGCGGTGGTTTTGGGGCTGTTGGGGACGGTGTTTTTGAGAAAGACGTTTTTAGGCTGGAGAACAAACAGCGAACTGCTCAGCCAGAAGCTCAGTGAAATGAACCTGGAAGTCACGACAGAGCAGGCAAAAGCACTTGCCACCACCATCCGTGCACCGATGTGGGAGTGGCATATCCTGCTGGGGTATGCGCTGGCGGCTTTGCTGGTCTGGAGGATTTTGCTCTTCTTTACCGATAGCGGAAAACGCAACTACCAAAACTGCAAAGAAGAGACGCTTCACAAAAAGATCGTCAAACTGGGCTACATCGCGATCTACGGGATTTTGATCTTTATGGCTGCAAGCGGGTTGATCCTTCGTTTCCATGAGGCGCTTGGCCTGACCGAAGAGGGCGCGCATACGCTCAAAGAGCTTCACGAACTGGTCTATAACGCGGTACTCATCTTTGTCCCTCTGCACATCATCGGTGTAGTCGTTGCAGAAACCAGGGATGAAAAGGGGATCACTTCAGATATGATTCATGGCGGTGAGAGTTCAAAATAGCATAGCGAACCATCATACCCGTTATTTGCCCTGCAAGAAATGCCCTTGGGTGCCGGACCTGGTCCGGAATCCGCAACCCCTGTCATTTAGTATTGATGTTAAGATCTAATCCCCCAGAATACAAATGAGGTTACACCGCACTTATCTTTTGAATGGTTGTATGGAAATATCGAGACAGGCTAATAAAAAATATGCTAGAATCCGCTTACTGCTACAAAAGGGGAGTTTGTATGTTTTGGTTTCTTCCGTAAAAAAATACTCTTATCGATAGAGAATAGGTAGCGCCAAAACAAGCAATAAAAAAGATGATACTTAAAATATTGATAGAAGAACATAAAGAGAAATTTGGGAAAGAGCCTGTGATTGTTGACATGGATTTACGTGACCCTGAAACACTCATAGGGTTGATCATGAATGCTATAGCAGAGAATAAGCCGTACGATGAGTCCGAACAGCTCAATGAAGAAGAAAAATAGAGTTCTTATGATCAAGTGAGGTGTTACATAGCCATAACATGGCGTCACCTTGCTTACTGTCAATAAGATTGAAGTGAAACTGTATTTATAATTTGAATGAACGAGTTTGTATCTTAAGTTTGCTTGGGAAATATTTTTTGAAGATTGGTTGCGGAAAAAGGATTTGAACCAATGACCTTCGGGTTATGAGGACTTATATCGTTCAGGATACGAAAATTTATCATTCGTAGTTTAATGCCAATAAAGCTCAAAAATAATCTTAAAAGCCTTATAAATAAGCATTTAAGAGATATTGTGAAGTATTAAAATCAAAACTTTTACATCTGAAATAGAAAAATAATTCAAAATTTTTTTATAAACAAGTTGTATATTTGTTGTATAATATGTCATATCAATTATAAAGGATTTACCAATGAAGTTGGAAAATATTGGTGGGAAATATAGTGGTATTTATACTCAAACTCTACAAGATGGAAGTTTGAGTTATTATATATCTTTTAGAAATGAGATTGGTAAATCTGTCAGAAAAAAAATAGGTAATAGTTCAGATGGTATGAATAAATCCACTGCTCTTGCTATACTAAATGATACAAAGTTAAGAATAAAAAAGAGTGAAGAAAGCGAGATTGAAATCTCGACCAAAACTCTTAATGAATTGGCTGATAAGTACTTCCAGGATAAGGCAGTCAGTGGTAGGACAATGAAAGGAGAAGAGAGCGGAAGATATGGACATATCAGAAATAAAGACTGGGCATCTCGTGAAGTTAGGAAAATTCAAAAAGCAAGTATTAATAAATTTATCTTAGAGTTAAAAAATAAAGATTTATCACCTGCTACAATAAAGAAAACAATTGACTTATGTAGAGCAATAATTAATCATTCTATTAAAAGTAAATATTATTTCGGACACAATCCTTTTGAGAAAATTGAACTTGAAAAGTTTAATAATGATAGAACAAGGTTTTTGTCTCACTCGGAAGTTGAACTGCTCTTAAATGCTCTTTATGGCTACAAGGATAGAAGTGGTAGAGAAAATGACAATTTATATATTTTAGGTGTTTTGGCTCTTAATACAGGAGCGAGAAAGGCAACATTATTCAATATAAAATATAGAGATATTGATTTTGATACTGGAACTGTAAGCCTATTTAATTTTAAGGACAAAGTATTTTATAGTGGGTTTATTGCGGATAAAGAAGTTCTAAGATATTTACAAGACAAAAGTTTATCTGAAAGACCAAACACATATATTTTAAACAACGGTATTTCAAATAAACAACTATCAGACATTCCAAGACCATTCATTAGAATATTGGATGAACTTTTTAATAAAGATATTGATGACAATAGAGACCTCGATAAAGTGGTATTTCACACATTAAGACATACTTTTGCCAGTTTGCTTGCTCAAAATGGTGTTCCGATTTTCACAATCAAAAAGTTAATGTCTCATAAAAGTATTGAAAGCACTATGCGGTATGCTAAATTAGCACCTGACAATGGCCGTGAAGAAGTTCTTAAATTGTGGAAAATACAAGAAAAACAGAAATTGACATCAGAGGATATGGCAACAATAATGGCACTTGATGAATTAGACCTATAAAACTTAATTTTTTCTTAAACTAATCCTATAACAATCTGTAATAAATATATTAAGGATTGTAAATGAGAGTTTTTATAACTGACCTTGCCTCATATAATCAATCATACCTTATTGGTAGATGGGTTGAGTTGGGTATTGAAAAGGAAGAGCTTCAACAGACCATAAGTGAGATACTTAAAGAGGGAGAAGAGGCTTGCGATGATGGAAGTATTCACGAAGAATATTTCCTAACAGATTGGGAAGATAATGAGTTTAATCTTGAAGTCGGAGAATACTCCGATATTTTCAAATTAAATGAGGAAGTAGCTCGTATTAAAGAACTTGATTTAGAGGATTACCAAAAAAAGTGTGTCAGCTTTTTGTTGGATAATTCTATTGTTTCAAATTTAGATGAGGCTTTGGAACGATATGAGGATGTCTTAATTTATGAAGATACTTCATTTTTAGACCTTGCCTATGAGATAGTAGAGGAGCAGTATAATCTCGATGATTTGCCTGAATTTGTGGCGAATTATTTCGACTATGAAGCTTTTGCCAGAGACCTGAAATTAGACCAGTATTATTCAAGTAATGGGGATATTTTTTATTATTCTTATTAGATATTTTAATTTTTTGGAGGGTGTAGCTACATCTTAGCTTCTACAATGCTATAACATTATAGATTTTGTAGGAGCATAAAATGTCAGCTTGTAAAGCCAATCCGGAAGGCATATATAATATTTTGACAGATATTATCGCACAAAGAGACCGAATTCACTCTATATGTATCCATTTTGGAGCTTTTATTTTGTTCCATTGTATGGCTTATCGCATAGAGATAAATTATATCTACAATTTGTATAGTCTTTTTGAAGCAGCTGTGCTTTTTCTTCAATTCTGTAAAATACTTTATAAAAATGCGAGACATCCATTGTTGTCGAAATTCCTTTTTTTAAGTGCTTAATATCACTTTCAATTATGGATATCAAACCTTACATTGAACTTTCAAAATCTCTTTTAACATCTGCCTCACACTGCTTTCAATCTTCTGTGGATATACTTTCTATAAATTCTTTTCGTGTTCTTTTATCATTAGAGTCTTGTTTTACTTTATATCCATACATTACAATTCCTCCAATTCAGATTGAATATCATCCCAATCAGCCCAAGGTATGGCAGACTTTCCTTGCTCATACATCAAGGCAGCTATGATAAATCCTGGATGTTCTTTGAAATCTAACCAGACATTCGGACCACCGATAGAAAAAACTATTTTTTCTATCCCTCCATCTTCATCCCTTTGAATTTCCATAGCTCTTTCTGAAATATACTCATAAATATTTCCATTTCTTGATGCTTGTGTAATATCTCTCTGTTCTAATTGTGCCAATTTTTGTAAATTTTGTTCATTCATTACAGCACCTCCCTATTGGAAGTAGGTTTAAATATATGGAATAGAGTTAGCAATACATCTTTTCGAATTTCTTCTATATCAATTTGATGTATCTTTATATACTCTTTATTTAATTTTATTGGCTGTTCATTTAACCTTTTTTTCATCATTTCATATATGATTAAAGTATTTTCATCTTCAATAATAAAGGGAATGACTGTAAAAAGTTGGTCTCTCATAATGTGTAATATAATTTTAGGCATCTCGTCATAGTCCATACTACCGTGTCCTTTTCTACCTCCCGATAACCAATACATAGTAGAAAATTTTTTATCTACATACTTTATAATATATTTAGATGCCATTTCTGTAATGTTTTCATAAGGAACAGGTGTATTAATTTTTTTACTCATTATGCCACCTCCTTATTTCTATAAGAAATGGCATACATACCCATATTTTCTGTCCAAGTAAAATACTTTGACAACACACTTTCCATATAGCTTTGCTCTTCGAAAATATCTATATCTATAATGGCCTGAATTATTTAGACAGCTAAATACTCAGATTTATTTCCCAATGATACAATAAATGAATTGAAAACGGGAGATAAAAATGGCTAGAAAAAAAGGTCAGACCTATAGTGCAG
>DSDW01000108.1 GCA_011048515.1 Campylobacterota bacterium
AGGTATAATACTCCTACTTGTTAAAAAAATTCTATATAAGTATATATTACAGACAGATGGGAGATATCAATGTCGATTGAAGCGATAGCACGGGTAGAGAGAGCAATCAAAGAGATCAAAAGCGGTAAAATGGTCATAATGATGGATGATGAGGACAGAGAAAATGAAGGTGACCTTGTCTATGCTGCTACTTTTTCGACACCAGAGCTTGTCAACTTCATGGCGAAGGAGGCCAGAGGCCTCATCTGTACACCCGTGACCAGAGAGATCGCCGCAAAGCTTCATCTGGTACCGATGGTGGACAAAAACGTGTCGGCGCATGAAACGGCATTTACGATCTCTATTGATTCGACTACGGCCTCTACAGGTATCTCTGCGGCGGAGAGAGATGACTGTATCTGCAGGCTTGCCAATCCGCTGACTGTACCAGAAGACTTTGTACGTCCCGGGCATATCTTCCCTCTGATCGCAAAAGACGGGGGTACACTCGTACGTACCGGACATACGGAAGGTTCTGTGGACCTCTGTAAACTGGCGGGGCTTGTACCTGCGGCGGTGATCTGTGAGATCATCAAGGATGACGGTACGATGGCACGCATGGATGACCTGGAGGTCTTCTCCCAAAAACACAATATGCCGATCGTCTATATCTCGGATATCGTAGAGTACCGCCTCGCGAACGAGAAGCTTGTGAAGCGCATCAAAGAAGAGGAGTCCCTGCTTAGAGGTATGAAGGTGGAGAAGATCACCTACAGCGACCATCTGGGGCGTACGCATACCGTGATACAGTTCTACAAAGCCCATGAGACCTCCAATGTGAAGTTCCACAACATCGGATCGGACATCGATCTTGTCCTGGATGACAAACGCTATCAGAGCTTCAACAATGCGATCGACTACCTCAAGAAGAATGGCGGCGTACTGGTCTTCCTCGATACGAAAGTGATCTCCCATGAACAGGCCAAAGAGTTCGGTGTCGGTGCGCAGATACTCAAAGACCTCGGGATCAAAAACATCAATCTGCTTACCACCAACAAAGATACCGAGTTCGTAGGACTGGGCGGATTTGGGCTGGATGTCGCAGAGAAGATCATCATCTGACAGGGCTACCCTGTACAATGAAAAAGTTTCTGAGCAACCTGAGCCTCCACTCGATCAATTTTTTAGGGATCATTGTACTTTTTCTCTTCGCACTGCTTTTTACCTTCCTGGTGATCTTTGAAGAGTACCGGGATTTTGAACAGGAATCGATCCATCTTCGCAATGCCTACCTTGCCACCCAGAAAGCAAAAGCCAAAGAGGAGACACAAAGGGTCCTGGAGTATATCAACTACTCCGACACTACGATGAACGGGAAATTGGATCCCGGTCAGATCAAAGCACACGTCATCAACTCCATAGAACACCTCTTTGACCGCAAAGGCGGGAGCAGCTACATCTTTATCTACACGCTGGAAGGGATCAACATCTCTGATCCCAACAAACCCGGCAACCGCGGCAAGAACATGATAGAACTTCAGGATACCAACGGCAAATATATCCTCAAAGAGCTGATCAACGAGGCTGAAAGCGGAGGAGGGTATGTAGAATATCTCTGGGAGAACCCTGTCAATGCCCAACTCTCTGCCAAGGTCTCTTACGCAGCCTCCTACAAACCGTGGAACTGGCTGGTGGGAACAGGTGTCTACCTCGATGAGATCGATGCGATGATCCATGAGAAAAAAGAGAAGATGAAGGAGCGTCTGATCAGATATATCATGGAGGTGCTGACCCTCTCATCGATCCTCTTCTGGATCGCCTGGGGCGGGATCAAGCTGATCAACGGGGTGATACAAAAAGAGATGTCGACATTCAGGGATTTTTTCCGGAAATCGGTACTTTACAATATCGTGATCGATAAACGGCAGATCAAGATCAAAGAGTTTCAGGTGCTCGTCGCTTATGTCAACGAGATGGTGAGCGCCATCCATGAGAAAAACAGGGAGCTCAGGGAGCTCAATGTCTCGCTGGAGGAGAAAGTACTGCAAAAAACCGCCAAACTTCAAGACCAGATGCAGTATAATGAGAAGCTGGTCGCAGCACAGGACAGCTTCATCAAGCACTCCATCCATGAGGTCAACACTCCGCTGGCGGTGATCATGACCCATATCGATATCTATAAGATGAAGCATGGAGAGAACAGGTATCTTACCAAGATCGAAGCGGCAGCGAAAATGATCTCCACGATCTATGAAGACCTGAGCTATATGGTGAAAAAAGACCGTCTTCATTATGAGAAAGAGTGGATCGATATCAGAGACTATCTGCTTTCGCGCACAAAGTTCTTCGAGGAGATCGCACACAGCAATGAGCATCGGATCGTGACGGAGCTTTGCGAGTGCGGGAGTATATGGTTCAATGATCTTGAACTGCAGCGCATCATTGACAACAATCTCTCCAATGCTATAAAATATGCGAAGAGGGGAACGGATATCAGGATAGAGCTTGATGAAAAAGAGGGGGATATCGTGATGCGTTTTGTGACCCGGTCAAAGAAGATCGAGGATACAAAGAAGATCTTTGAAGCGTTCCATCGAGAGGACAAGGTCAAAACAGGCTTCGGACTGGGGCTTGAGATCGTAGGAGAGATCTGCGAACAAGAGGGGATCATGATCGATGTGGTTTCCAGTGAAGCGATGACAATTTTCAGTTACCGGTTTAAGAAAGGGAAAAAAGATGAGAATACTCCTGCTTGAAGATGAGCTGATGCTTCAGAGTGCCATTGTTGAGTATCTTACGGCAACGGGATATATCGTCGATGCTTTTGAAGACGGGGAGGAGGCTTACCAGCAGATCAAAAAAACCGCTTATGACCTTTTTATCTTTGATATCAATACCCCTTCGATCGACGGCCTTACCCTGCTTGAAAAACTCCAGAAAGAGAAGATCCATGTCCCCACGGTCTTTATCTCTGCGATCACCCAGATCGAACAGATCTCAAAGGCCTACGAGCTTGGATGCTATGACTACCTCAAAAAACCCTTTCACCTCAAAGAGCTGACTTTGCATATAGAACGGCTGCTCAAAATGGCGGATATCCACTCAAAAAGCATCGTCAAGCTGAGCCGGATGTACAGCTATGACCTTGAGAAGGACAGGCTGCTCTTTGACAATGTCGAACAGGAACTCAAACCCAAGCATCAGCAGATCATGCGTCTGCTTGCCTCCAACGTAGAGAGGGTAGTGGACTTCGATATGCTCAGGCACTATGTCTGGGATGATATCCATGTGGATGCCGCAACGATCAGGGCCGAGATGCACAGGGTACGCCAGACGCTCAAGGAGGATCTGATCGTCAGTATCAAGGGGATGGGGTACAAACTCGCAAAACACTGATCCTACACAATCTTTAAATCGTCATCTATTCATTTTTCTTTATTTTCTCCATAACTGCTGATAAGTATGTAACGATTTTATACATATTTTTACTTTTTTTTCCGCAATTTTCACCGAAAACCGCTATGCTATGTTAATGCTATGTTCGGTTTTTATGATATGACTGTTTGGAATTTTTGAATCCTTTGCAAATCTTTTATTTAGATAAAAGGCTACACAAAGGGTTCTTCTAAAAGGAGAAATATGAAACTGATCAAGATGAGTCTTGCTGCTTCGCTTGCAGTAAGTTTGGCTGCAGCCGGCGGAGAGATCGCGCTGGTGCAGGAAACCGCCTCCAAGGCTGAGACGGAAGCCGATTACGGTACCGTGTTCGGACAATCACGTACGTTCTATATCGACAGGACTTACAAAGGTTCTATCGAGAACAACCGCAACTCACTGGCGACAGGCGGATATATAGGGTACACAACACCGGACTTTCATGGCTTGAGCGCGACAGCAGCGCTTTATGGCGTGTATGGATTCGATATCCACGACGAGGATGCAGAGGTGGCGGGGAGTTCAAGTTATGACCCGGCACTCTATGGCGATGGGTTTAAAAACTATCTCTTCCTCGGTGAGGCATACCTGAACTATACCTATGAAAATACAACGGTTAAAGTCGGCCGCCAGAGGCTTGATACGCCGCTTGCAGGAGCGGATGATGCCAGAATGCTTCCGAACCTGTTCGAAGCAGCGGTGGTAACGAACAGCGACATCAAAGATACGACCCTGATCGCTGCGCATATCACCAAAGAGAGTGTTGGAACGTTCGGTAACGTTTATCCCACAACTTCACCGAGTTTGCTTTCACTTGCGATCCAGAGCGGTTACGGGTATGGGTACAAGCTTGGCACGAACGGCGAGTTTGCAGAGATGGGCGAGATCGCACTGGGTGCGGGGAATGATACTGCCGGCGTAACGGCCCTGGCAGCGATCTACAAAGGGATCGACGGGGTGACGCTTCAGGCATGGGACTACTATGCACATGATATCCTCAATGCACTCTACCTGCAGGCTGATATCGGCTGGAACTGTATGATGAATGATGCAGTGAAAATGAACGCATCACTTCAATATGTTAATCAAACTGATATCGGTGATGCACTTGCGGGAAAAGTAGACAGCAACTACTGGGGTGCCCAACTGGGTGCTACCTATGGAAACTTGAGCGGATATGTTGCCTATTCTCAGACTGCAGACAGTAACGGTGCGGAAAATGGTGGTATCATCACTCCATGGGGAGGGATGCCGGCATTTACGCAGGGGATGGTAACAAGACACCAGTTCTTCTCTGATACGGATAGCTATAAAGTTGCTGCGACTTACAACTTCAGCGACTACAACGTGAAGGCGACAGCCTATTTTGCCTCATTTGACGTGGGTCAGAGTGCGACCTATGCGGCCGGGCTGGATACGAAAGAGAGCGGTTTTGATATTATCTATCAGGCAAGCAAAAATCTCCAGTACAGATTCAGGGGGAACTTCCCCGATGACTTCGGTCCGACATATGACTGGGATGAATATAGATTTATTGTAAACTATAATTTTTAAGGATAAGTTTTTTACAGTATGGTTATAACATACTGTAGAGAGAAAAGGAAAAACAATGACACAAGAACAAGTCGAACAGGTAAAGAATAACCCGAAATATCAGGAGCTTGTCAGCAAAAGAAGTGCTTTTGCATGGATGCTCTCGATTATCATGCTTGTGATCTACTATGCATTTATCATGTTGATCGCATTCAAGCCTGAATTGCTGGGAATGAAAACAGGCGAGGGGGTCATGACGATCGGTATTCCTATAGGTATAGCGATCATCGTGATCTCATTTGTGCTTACGGGTATCTATGCAAGAAGAGCGAACGGCGAGTTTGATGCACTCTCGCAGCAAATCAAAGATGAACTGAGATAAGGAGCAGGATGATGAACAGAATTTTATGGACGGCACTGCTTCTGAGTGCAGGATTGTTTGCAGCGGGAGCATTGGAAGGCGAAGTGGCAAAACAGCCTCTCAATGTCTCGGCGATCGTGATGTTCCTGCTCTTTGTGGGGGGTACACTGGGTATCACCTACTGGGCAGCCAAAAGAACCAAAACGGCAAAAGATTTCTATACCGCAGGCGGAGGGATCACAGGTTTTCAGAATGGGATGGCGATCGCGGGCGACTATATGTCAGCAGCTTCATTCCTCGGTATTTCAGGACTGGTCTATCTGGCAGGGTTTGACGGATTGATCTATTCGATCGGTTTCCTTGTGGGGTGGCCTATCATTCTTTTCCTGGTATCGGAAAGACTGAGAAACCTCGGTAAGTATACCTTCGCGGACGTTGCTGCCTACAGACTCAAGCAGACACCGATCAGAACGCTGGCGGCATTCGGGTCGATCGCTACGGTGATCCTCTACCTGATCGCACAGATGGTCGGTTCGGGAAAACTGATCCAGCTGCTTTTCGGGCTTCCTTATGAGTATGCGGTCATCCTTGTGGGCGCATTGATGATCCTCTATGTGACGTTCGGCGGGATGCTTGCGACAACATGGGTACAGATCATCAAAGCGATCCTGCTGCTTTCAGGTGCGACATTTATGGCGGTTGCTGTACTGAGCCACTATGGATTCAGCCCTGAAGCGCTCTTTGCCAAGGCGGTAGAGGTACACGAAAAGGGTGAAGCGATCATGGCACCGGGCGGACTGGTATCTGACCCGATCTCGGCGATCTCACTGGGTATTGCACTGATGTTCGGTACGGCGGGTCTTCCTCATATCCTGATGAGATTCTTTACCGTGGCAGATGCGAAAGAGGCAAGAAAGTCGGTATTTTACGCGACAGGGTTTATCGGATACTTCTATATCCTGACATTTATCATCGGTTTTGGTGCGATCGTTATGGTACTCAACAACCCGCAATACCTTGATGTGGCAAAACAGGCGATCGAAGGCGGTTCTCCGATCATCGGTGACAAGAACATGGCAGCGATCCACCTCTCTCATGCAGTAGGGGGCAATTTCTTCCTTGGGTTCATCTCGGCTGTGGCATTTGCTACGATCCTGGCGGTTGTTTCGGGACTGACACTTGCAGGGGCATCAGCAGTCTCTCACGACCTCTATGCCAACGTCTTCAATAAAAATGCTACAGAGGCGCAGGAGATGAAGATCTCCAAGATCTCTACGATTGCACTTGGTATTGTTGCGATTTTTCTCGGTATCGCGTTTGAAGAACAAAATATCGCATTCGTTGTCGGTCTGGCATTTGCTATCGCGGCTTCAGCGAACTTCCCAGTACTCTTCCTCTCTATGTTCTGGAAGAAGCTGACAACAAGAGGTGCGACCATCGGAGGAAGCCTCGGGCTTGCAACGGCAGTGGTTCTTGTGGTACTCGGGCCGATCGTATGGGTGGACATCCTGGGCAACGCAGAAGCGGTATTTCCGTACAAATATCCGGCGCTCTTCTCCGTGACGGTGGCATTTGTCGCGATCTGGTTCTTCTCGGTCACCGATAAGTCACAAACGGCTAAAGATGAGATCGAGGCATTCGATGCGCAGGATATCAGATCTCAGACAGGTATCGGAGCAGAAGGTGCGTCAGCGCACTAAAGCAACACTCAAAGCCTTTGCGCTTTGGGACAGTATGGAGTAAGCAGAACAGTGATAGAACTACTGGAAAATCTAAAATCGCATCCGCCGTTCAAGTATCTGGATGAGACCACTTTGCACGTCATAGAAAAATCCGCACAGGTGGCATACTATCCTGAGGGTACGATACTTGTCTCAGCCTCCCGGACCCCCGATGTGCTCTACTTTATCATCAAGGGGAGAGTGGAGGCTGTCAGTGAAGATGAATTGATCGATGTCTATCACTCCAATGATGATTTCGGCGGCATAGAGCTCATAGAGAACCGTGCCTCCGAATACAACTACAAAGTCACCGAAGAGCTGATCTGCTATGAGATACCCAAGATGATATTTTTGGAGATTGCCCAAAGCAATGAAGCCTTTAAAAACTACTTCTTCTACTCTATCGCTGAGCGGATCGACCTGCTCAGGGAGAAAAAAGAGTTTACGCTCATGAGCGATATCATGATCTCCAGGGTAGATGAACATATCCTCCGCAAAGGTACGCTTGTTCCTTCACAGATGCCCATCACCGAAGCGCTCCGTCTCATGGAAGAAGAGAAAACAAGCTGTCTGATCGTAGAAAACAGGGAAGGGTACGGTATCATCACCGATGCCGACCTCAGACACTATATCCTGTATAGAGAAAAGGAGGGGCTGGAACAGGTTCGCGATATACAAAGCTATCCGATCATCACTGCGAAGAAAAGCGAGCTTCTTTTCAATATCCTGCTCAAGATGACCGAACACTCGATCAAACACCTGCCGCTTATCGACGAGAAGGGCCTGTTTGCCGGTGTGGTTGAGCTCATAGACCTTCTCAGCTACTTCTCCAACCAGTCATACCTTATCTCTGTGCAGATGGACAAAGCCCGCGATCTTCAAAGCGTGGTCGCCTCAGCGAGAAGGGTGCCGGTGATGATCGAAGCACTGCACTCCAAAGGGGTGAAGAGCCGGTACATTGCCAAGCTTGTCTCCGAGATCAACAAAAAAATGTATCAAAAGATCTTTGATCTGGTGATACCCGGGTCGTGGCACTCAAGAGCCGCTTTGATACTTCTTGGCAGCGAAGGACGCAGCGAGCAGATCATGCGCACCGATCAGGACAATGCACTGATCTTCGAGGAGGGGTTCGAGCCCGAAGATGCAAAAGAGGTCACCGAACGCTTTATCGGAGTACTTGATGAGATCGGTTTCCCGCGATGCAGCGGCGGCATCATGGTCATCAACGAAAAGTGGCGCAAGTCTCTGAGCGCCTATAAATCCGAGATAGACAGCGCTGTAGAACATCCGGACTATGAGAAGCTGATGGATCTGGCGATCCTCTTTGACGCGGTAGCCGTTGCCGGGAAAAGTGCGCTGCATGATGAGATCAAAACCTACCTGATAAAGCAGTTTGCGAATAACCGTCCGATCCTTGCCTACTTTGCCAAAGCGATCGAGACGTTCGAGTCG
>DSDW01000107.1 GCA_011048515.1 Campylobacterota bacterium
GTTTTATAGCTCTCTTCCTGGATCTTTGCACTGTCCATCAGCACCACTTCAGCCAGATCCATTGTGGCATTGTGCGTGACGATCGTACCGTGAAATCCCTCTTTGACAAGCTTCGGGAGTCGTCCGACATGGTCAAGATGGCCATGGGTGATCAGGAGAAAATCCACATCACCCGGATCAAACCCGAAAGGCTTCTGGTTGTGATCCTCCACCAGTCCCTGGAACATACCGCAATCGATCAGAAGCGTGGTACCGTTTTGTAACTCCAACAGGTGGCAAGACCCTGTGACTGTCTCTGCTGCCCCAAAAGATCGTACCTGTGCCATGAGAACTCCTTTTTTTCTTCTTCACCTATTTTAGCCCAATTTAAGCGTGGATGTCAAAGAAGAGTTGTTTTTAATTTTTTTTCTTAGTACAATAGTTAAAAGCTGAAAGGATAGATGATGTCCGGATATATCAAGTGGTTCAATGAACTGGGGATGGATGATGTGGAGCTTGTCGGAGGCAAAAATGCCTCTTTGGGAGAGATGTACCGTCACCTTACAGCGGAGGGGATACTTGTCCCCAACGGGTTTGCCGTCACGGCTGAAGCGTATGATGAGATACTTACTGCTAACGATGCCTGGCAGCTGCTTGAAGCAGAACTGAGCGACCTGGATCCCGAGGATGTCCTTTCTCTGCAAAAGAAAGGTAGAAAATGCAGGGAGATCGTCTACAGCTGCAAGATTCCTGAAACGATAACAGGTGAGATCAGGGAAGGGTATGATGCGCTCAAGGCTGAGTATGGCGATGAGGTGAGTTTTGCAGTACGAAGCTCGGCCACGGCGGAAGACTCTCCGACTGCCTCCTTTGCCGGACAGAATGAAACCTTTCTGGACATCCGTACCTATGAAGAGCTGATCGAAAGCTATAAAAAGTGCCTGGCTTCCAACTTCACCGACCGTTCCATCCACTACAAGTATATGCACGGTTTTGACTATCTGAAGGTCCATTTGAGTGTCGTGGTGATGAAGATGGTACGAAGCGACATAGGCGAGAGCGGCGTGATGTTCTCTATCGACCCAGTAAGCGGGTTTGAGGATGTGGTATTCATCAATGCCGGGTACGGCCTGGGGGAAAATATCGTCCAGGGGAGTATCGAACCAGATAGCTTCTACGTACATAAGCCCACCTTTGAGAAAGGCCATCGGGCCGTACTCAAACGGCAGAGAGGAACGAAGGTGCTTCGTATGGTATTTGATGAAGCCAGCTCCAAAGAGATGATCCGCAACGAAGCGACAAGCCCTGAAGATCAACGCCGTTTTTGTATCACAGATGAGGAGGTGCTTCAGCTGGCCGAGTATGCGATCAAGGTAGAGAAGCACTACACCAGGCAGGCGGGTGTCAGACGGCCGATGGATATGGAGTGGGCCAAAGACGGGATTGACGGGAAACTCTATATGGTGCAGGCGCGTCCCGAGACGGTACACTCAAAAGACCAGGGGCATATCCTGGAAACCTACAGGCTCGAAGAAGCCTCAAAAGTACTGCTGGAAGGACAGGCGGTCGGCAAGAAGATCGGAAGCGGGCGGGTGCGTAAAATGGATGATCTGAGCGCACTGGAACACTTCAGGGAGGGGGATGTCCTTGTGGCGAAAACCACCAGCCCAGACTGGGAACCGGTGATGAAGATGGCTGCGGCGATCATTACCGAATCTGGGGGGCGCACCTGTCATGCTGCGATCGTATCGCGTGAACTGGGTATCCCGGCAATCGTAGGCGCACAGGAGGCTTTTGAACGTCTCAAAGAGGAGGAGGATGTAACCGTCAGCTGTGTGGAAGGCGAGCGGGGGAAGGTCTATGAGGGGTTGCTTCACTACGAGGTGATCCAGACAGATCTCAGAGAACTGCCCAAAACCAGAACAGAGATCATGATGAACCTCGGGAATCCCGATATGGCATTCAGCCTGGCTTCTCTTCCGGTAGAGGGGATCGGGCTTGCAAGAATGGAGTTTATCATCAACACTTCGATCAAGGCGCACCCGATGGCGCTGCTCTATCCGGAAAAGACAGATGAGAAGACACAGCGTGAACTTACGGCCTTGACAATGGATAGTGAGGATAACCGGGTGTTCTTTGTCAGGGCCCTCTCTGAAGGGGTGGCGACCATCGCTTCCTCGGTCTATCCCAAACCCTGCATTGTGCGTATGAGTGACTTCAAGTCCAATGAGTATGCTTCGCTCATCGGAGGGGAGTTCTTTGAACCTCGTGAAGAGAACCCGATGATAGGATTCCGCGGCGCTTCACGTTACAGCCATCCCGATTATGAGGAGGGGTTTGCGATGGAGTGTGCCGCGATGAAGCGGGTGCGCGAAGAGATGGGATTTGACAATGTGGTCCTGATGATACCGTTTTGCAGAAGGGTAGCGGAAGCCAGGCAGGTGCTTGAGACGATGGAGAAGTACGGACTCAAGCGCGGTGAGAACGGACTGGAGGTCTATATGATGTGCGAACTCCCGGGTAATGTGATCAGCATCGATGCCTATAGTGCCTATTTTGACGGCTTCAGCATAGGGAGCAATGACCTGACGCAGCTGACACTGGGGGTGGACCGGGACAGTGATATCGTGGCGTTTGATTATGACGAACGTGACAGCGGGGTGATGAAGCTGATCGAGATGGCGATCGAGGGAGCCAAGCGCAACGGCAAACACAGCGGTATCTGCGGACAGGCACCTTCAGACTACCCCGAGGTTGCCGAAGCACTGGTGAAGATGGGGATAGACTCCATCAGTCTCAACCCCGACACGGTGCTTCAGACGCTCCAGCATGTGGGTAAGCTGGAGATGCAGCAGAGGGAATAACCTCTGCGGTTTACTGCTCTGCTTGCTTGACCGTTTTCGGGTTTTTTTTGCCCTTTGCGCTCTTCTCTTCCTCTTTGTAGTGTCTCATATTCTTCTTGATCTCTTGTTTGAGCTCTTTTCTGAGCATACTGTCCATCTGTTTCTGCACTTGCTTTTTGATGTATTTTTTCGCTTTTTTCTTGTCCAGCATCTTCCGTCCTTTTGATTAAATTAAGGTATTTACCTGTTTCTATGATAGGACAATGTTTCTTTGACTGAGATAAAGATTATAAGTTTAATCTTATAGATCAAATATAGTCTTTGGGGCTTGACTAGTTTAGAGGTTAATTCCCGAAGATTTTTAACAGGTACATTCGATTAATTGATTCCGTCATCCCGAACTTGATCCAGGATCTCTGTTTTAAAGGCTTCAAAGCCTATGGATTCCGGATCAAGTTCGGAATGACTATATTGGAATCATCCACTAAGATTGGCTATTCGTATGGCTGTCAGATCTTCAGAAAAATATTTTACGACCTCTCTGAATTTGGTCTCTAAAATATTGGCAATTTTTATATACTTGTTTTTCATCGGTATTATCGTACTTCTAAAGCAGTTTAATATCTCTAAACTAGTCTAGCCCAGAGTTTTTTATAAAGAAAAATAGATACAGAATTGTTATCCAAAAGTGACCGTTTTGTTACCGGACTGTTTTACTGTTCGCCCGTCATAAAATTAAAACACAGGAGAACATTGTGAACAAATGGATAAGCATAGCTGCATCTGCGGTATTGGTCGGTACTTTGAGTGGCTGCAGCAGCGATGATGCAAAAGAGGCTTCAGGTGTAGAGGCGACAAAAGTGGAGTTCATCGGTATGGCTGCACCTCAAACAGAAGAAGATATGGCAAAAGCGTACTCTGATGCAAAGGTCCGTGTCTATACAAGTGATGATGAATTCACGGAGTACCCCCTAACATACAACGTACTCTTTGATGTGAAAACAAAAGTTGGTACTAACCCGTATCCGGCTGGTCAACTCTACAATCATAAAATGGAACCGCTCATGGATCCCATGGGAGAACCGCTCATTGCAGAGACACCGGATGCGAACTCACTGCTTAATATTGATGGAAAACTCTTTATGGTTTCTCACCTGGAGTATGACTGGATCCTCTCAAATGGCGTAAGTGCGTACAAGCAAGAGGGCTGGTACTCAAGAGCACCTATGAATATGATCCTTACAGAGATTGAGCAAGAGGCGAATGGGAAACTCATAGCAGCAGATCAAAAACCGATCGACCACTCAAGTGTAGAGGGCGGATGGATCTTTTGTTTTGGTTCACAAACACCTTGGAACACACACTTAGGCGGAGAAGAGGATTATGATCTTTACTTTACAGAAGCAAGCGGTGGTGCTGCTGCTACAACAGCTGCAGGTGTCAAAGCGATGACTGAACTTTACTGGGATAATTCAAAAGAGGCTAACCCGTACTCTTATGGATTTACCCAGGAAGTTGTAGTGAAAAAAGATGGAACATACGATCTTCATAAGCGTTATGCAATGGGAAAAGGTACCTGGGAGATGGCTAAAGTGTTTGGCGATGGTAAAACGGCACTTTACGGAGATGATGGCACGAACGTATTCTTGCTTATGTTTGTAGCGGATAAAGCAAACGATCTCTCAGCAGGGACACTCTATGCACAAAAGTTTCACCAAACAAATGCAGATGGCAGCGCTACAGCTGCGGGAACTATGGAGTGGATCAAACTAGGTCACGCTACAGAGAGCGAAGTAAAAGGGTGGACAAATACACATACATTTGAAGATATTTTTGATTATCTAACACCTGAGCAGGTGGCAGCGGGTGCGAATACTGCAGGATATACAGCTATCAAAGCGGGGCATTCAGGTGTAGAATACCTCAAACTTAAAGAAGGGAAAGAGAGAGTAGCAGCATTCTTAGAGCCACGCCGTCTTGCTGCTATGAAAGGTGCTACAACCGAGTGGAATAAAATGGAGGGGATGACTATTAACGAGAAAGACAAAAAAGCATATATGGCTATCTCTTACCAGGACAAAGGGATGCTCAAAGATGACACTTTTGAAACTGATCATATTCGTGTAGCAAAAAATAACTGTGGTGCAACCTATGAGATCACTCTTGCAGGTGGGCAAAAAGATACAGAGGGCAATCCTATCAACTCTGAGTATGTTGGTGTAAGCATTATGGCTCCGCAAGGCTTAGTGGGCGAAGAGATCGCTACGGATGCACTTGGAAACACATGTAATCCAAACAAAATTGCGAACACAGATAATATTACATTCTCTGACAAAATGCGTACACTCTTTGTAGGCGAGGATAGTGGTACACATACAAATAACTTTGTATGGGCGTACAATGTAGATACACAAAAGCTTTCTCGTCTTCTCTCTGTTCCTGCCGGTGCTGAGTGTACAGGGCTTCAGGTAGTTGACAATGCAAATGGTCATGCATATATCATGAGTAATTCACAACACCATGCGGACTTTACAAAAACAACGCCACAAGAGCTTAAAGATGCTTTGGCTACTAAAATTGATAAGTTCAGCGGAAACTTCGGTTACATCGGCGGAATGCCAGGTCTAAAATAACTTTCAAGAGGCTTTTGCCTCTTGTCTTATACAATGGCAATCCATCTACAAAAACTAAAACCAGGAAAAAATCTATGAAAAAACCATCTCTCTATCTCATTATTTCACTTTTTGTAAGTGAATTTGCCTTGCTGGGTTGCAACCCGGAGAGTATTTCTGACTCAAATGAGTCCCAGGAGACCAATGAAACAACAATCGCTCCCATGCAGGGAGAGTTTAGGGCCCGGACACTTTTTACCAACCCTTATGCAAACATCCCTGCACAGTGCTATATAGAGACCTCATTCGGGACGCAAAATGCGTGTCTCTTCTGCCACTCAAATGCCGCGGCGAAACAGAGGCTTGGAAGCACGCTTGCGCAAGCCGGCTTTGATGACTACATCGGCAATCTACAGCTTGAATACGCTTTTGGTCCTGCCGATAGATTTAGTGTCAATCCGAACATTAACCCATGGGAGAACACGATAACACCACACAAACTCGATGAAGCGTTTGCAGCTTTGGACATTGATGCCGATAGCTGGGATATGCAAAGTTACATCAAAAGTGATAACTGGCAAGCAGCGTACAATAAAAAAAGAGGTGATGCCAAAGTGAGCAACAGTGGTATAGCAGGGGATGCATTCAGGCTGTTCCCAGCGCTTAATCCTGCTGCATTGCCAGCTGATGACGATGGTTTTGTGCGAACACAAAATAGCGGCGAGGCACTCTTCAGCGATGCAAAAGGGATGAATACCGGGTGGCGCGCTGTAAACTTTATGCCTTACGGAATCTTCATGCCGCATACAGGGAGTGTAAGCGGTATCTATGTGCGGCTTGATGCAAAGTTTATGCAAGATGCAAACGGTTCATATAGCCTGGATATCTATAAACAAAACCTTGAACTCTTAGAGCAGGCAATTCAAGACAGAATTGAAAATGGTACGACACATTATGTGGGCGGTGCTTCAGATGAGCCGCTTCATAGAGGACTCTTCCCGCTCAAAACAGAGTTTGCCCACCCCCTCCACTATGTCGATGTGGATGCAGATGGAACAACGTCAAAATTTCCAGGTACCAGAGCTTCTCATGTTAAAGAGATTCGCTATATGGTGAAGTGGAAAATGTACTACCCCGATGAACCAGTTATCAAAGAGGAGAATGCGCCACTGTACTATAATGAAAAAGAGAGCTGGATAGACAACGGTGCCGGATGGTGGATGAGTGCGTTTATAGAAGATGCAAATGGTTCACTTCGGGGACAAACGCCCGAAGAACTTATGCAGTGCGTGGGGTGTCACAGTTCAAAATACAGTTTTGAGCCGGCACAGTTTACTTCAGGAACGGGCAATACGATCGATACTGTCTGGTCATTTTCAAGAAAGTTTACAGGGGACCTTGGCTGGAGAGAGATGGACTGTCTGGGATACAAAAAAAATCCATATGCCAAAAGTAACGAAACATCGGGAGAGGCACATCGAGGTGACCCGATCAACCGTGATGCAGATATGGGCGAGTATAGAAAGTTCTTAAATCATGTTGTGGGTGCATCGCTCTATGGGGATATGCCAAAATCTATGGAGGCGTATCTTAAAACGCTCATCACAAAAGCCAATGGCTATAGCGACAATTTTCCATCTTTAACGTTTGAGAGTGTAGAACAGCTGAAAGCGACCCAATCGTTGCGACTTAAACTCATGAGAGAGTTTACAGCTAAAAAAGAGTATCTCACCGATGAGGAGTACATCCAGGCACCACTTCTTTACCCGACACTGGAAGAGTCACTAGCCGGTGCAAAAGGGTATAGAAAAGTCGTAGCTACACAACGTTACACAAAAGGCAAGGACTATTTTGGTGAAACACTCTTTACGTACAAATACTACCGTGATGAGAACACGAGCTTCACCCATATGGACGGAACCCCTTATGCGTTTGGCGAAACCATTACCGATAGGCCATACCATACCGAAGAGACGATTCTTTGGCATGTGGGGAAAACAGAGACGCTGATAGACGAGGAGGGTGACAACTACGACTCAGAATATTTGCCGATCTTCAAATACCCGTTGGAGTTTGAAGTAAAATAGTGTTTTTGTCTTATCCCTCTTTCAGTAAAGAGACTCTGACCTTTCTGGTACAATAGTGTCAACAGATACGGAAATATGACCGTTTTCATTAGTCACTTAATGCGCTGCCTCCAAATGATGGTCAGTCAAGTGCCAGAGTGGCCGTAGGGTTGAAGGAACTAAAGTAACTGATCAAATGAAAGGTTTTGTCTTTCTCTGAAAGGGCTATGAGGATGTATGGGATGAAGTTTTCTGGAGCAGGATTCTTTTTGGGTCTACTTGTTGTTTCTGGATATAGCAGTGATCAAATGAACGCAAAGACCATCGTTCCTTATGCGATAGATTTCAGTGCAATGCATTCGCTCAATAACAAGGCAGCCTATGTGACCAGCCAGTGCTATACCAAGACAGAGGACAGTAAGGGCGGGGTGCACAACCCCTGTTTTGCCTGCCATATCAACTCCAAAGCGCCAAACTATATCAACGATGCGGATCTTCAGGAGAGCTATGATTTCAGCGAATATACCAGGACCAACCGTTTTACCAACCTCTTCAAGGACCGTACCCAAGCTGTAGCAGAGATCCCGGACAGCCGGATACTGGAGTACGTCAGGGAAGACAACTATAGGGATAAAGAGGGGCATCTTCTTCTGGCTGAAAAGCTCAAGGCTCTGCCCAAAGCATGGGATGTCAATGAAAACGGCAAGTGGGACGGATATACGCCGGACTGCCATTTCTCTTTTGATGAGGAGGGATTTGACAGGGACCCCCGCGGAAATTATACGGGGTGGAGGGCCTTTGCCTACTCTCCGTTCCTGGGAACATTCTGGCCGACCAACGGCAGTACGGACGATGTTCTGATACGGCTTCCGGAGGAGTTCAGGCAGGACCGTAACGGCGAGGAGAACCTGACGGTCTACAAGGTGAACCTGGCGATCGTGGAGTCTCTGATCAAGGAAAAAGATATCATGATCGATGA
>DSDW01000105.1 GCA_011048515.1 Campylobacterota bacterium
AGAGTCCCTGCAGACCGGTTCGGTTTGGGATTTTGGCAACAGGATAGGCCCCCTCTCCGACCGCCCGGGCGGCAAACTCGAAAAGTCGCTGGGGTATCTGGACGAGGGAGAAACATGGCTGGTCAAGCCGGACTTTGCCGACAGAGGAAACCCCTATATGCTCAAACCCTCCGTCAGGTGGGGAACAAAAGAGGGAGACTTCTGCCATATGAATGAGCTCTTCGGCCCGGTCCTGAGTGTCATGAGGGCGGAAAACCTTGGCCATGCGATAGAGATCGTCAATGCCACGGGGTATGGCCTTACCTCGGGGCTGGAGTCCCTTGACCAAAGAGAGCAGGAGAAATGGAAAGAGAAGATCATCGCAGGAAACCTCTATATCAACCGCGGGACGACGGGGGCGATTGTACTGCGCCAGCCCTTCGGGGGGATGGGAAAATCTGCGATAGGAAGCGGAAAAAAAGCGGGAGGGTTCAACTATGTCAGCCAGTTCATGAATATCAGATACCATGAGACGAACCTCTACGAATCCTGCTCCACCCCTTACATTGACCAGATGCGTACACTCCTCACCAGGGATACCGTCTTTCACGAAGAGTGCGAAGCGGCACTGCGCCACATCTGCCACTTTGCGCATTGGCATGAGGTTGAGTTTCTCAAAGAACACGACTATGCGCATATCAGGGGCGAATCCAACATCATTCGCTATCTCCCTGTCAACAATGTGCTCTTGAGGCTTCAAGAAGGGGATAGGCTGGAGGAGATATTGACAACGGTCATGGCGATCAAAATGATCGGCGCAAACCTGCATATCTCCCTGCCGGAGCACTCAAAACAGGCTGAGTTTTTGTGGTTGGAGTCCAAGCAGGCAAGTTTTATAGGCGCAAATGATGCGATCAGCCGAGACAACGAAGAGTCCCTGATCACGCTGATACCGAATTATCAGCGGATCAGATTTCTGCATCCGGAAAACGTCTCGCAGAATATCTTTAAGCGCATAGCAGATCAGGCGATCTACATTGCCAGGGAGCCGTTCGTATCGCATGGACGTATCGAACTGATGCACTATTTTATCGAACAGAGCATCTCCAACAGCTACCATCGATATGGAAATCTTGGAATACAGGGGTTACATGTAAAAGAAATATAAAACTAAAAAAGTATCTTGATATAATATAAAAATAAAAGTTGAGGAAAATAAAATATGGAAAGAATTGTCATTAAAGTCGGTACCGCTGTCATTACCGAAAAAAATGTGATCGCAAAAGAGAGAATGATGAATCTTGTCTATCTGATTGCGAAGCTAAGGTCAAAATATGAGGTGATACTGGTATCGTCCGGTGCTGTAGGTGCAGGATACGCAGCGCTGAAACTGGATAAATCCAAACAGATCGGCAAAAAAGCGATCGCGGCTGCAGGCCAGCCGATCCTGATGTCATCCTACAAACGAATGTTCGATATTTTCGATATAGATACGGCACAGATACTTCTCACTGAAGATGACTTTGACTCAAGAAAACGGACTAAAATGTTTCAGGAGATCATCAATGCACATCTTGCAAACGATATCCTGCCTATTGTAAATGAAAACGATATCAGCTCTACCCCCGAGCAGCTTTTTGGGGACAATGACCAACTCTCCGCACATGTCGCGCATGCCGTTGATGCCGATATGCTGGTGATACTCAGTGATATCTACGGCTACTTCGACAAAGACCCGTCCAAATACCACGATGCAAAGCTCTTTAAAGTTTTGGATGAACTGCCTGAGGGTGTACTTGATGCACAGGCAACACCGAATGATCCGTTTGCAACCGGAGGTATCGTCACCAAGCTGAAAGCAGCCGATTTTATGATGAAAAAAGGAAGACAGATGTTCCTGGCCAACGGTTTTGATCTCAGTGCGACCGAATCCTACCTGATGGAGGGGAAACATACGCTGGGTACACTCTTTACACCGAAGGGGAGTATTAAAAAAGAAACTAAGACAAAGAAAGGCGGTGCATGAAACTGACATTCATCGGAAACGGCAACATGGCAAAAGCGCTCATAAAGGGCATGCTGAAGGATTATGAGATAGAGGTGCTGGGAAGAAATGAAACCACCCTGGCCGCCCTGCAACAAGAGTTGCCGCAGATCACTACAAAAGTGATGGATGAGACGGAAGATATCACAGGAAAGCACATCATACTTGCTGTCAAGCCCTACTCACTTCCCGACCTTGCGCCAAAACTGAAAGGGGAAGCGGAAGCGCTCTTCTCGGTATTGGCAGGGACCTCGCTGGAGAGCCTCAGATCACAGATTCAGGCAAAAAAGATTATCAGGACGATGCCGAACCTCGGTGCAAGCCACCTCAAGTCAATGACCACCGTGACCGGGGATACATCGCTCAAAGCAACGGCACTGGGGCTCTTCAATGCTATTGGCAAAACCCTGTGGGTCGCTACGGAAAACGAGCTGGACATCGCCACGGGCGTTGCGGGAAGCGGCCCTGCATTTTTGGCTCTTGTTGCAGAAGCTTTGGCTGACGGGGCGGTCAACCAGGGGCTGAAACGTGCAGACGCTCAGGAGCTGGTAGCCGGGTTGTTCGAGGGCTTTGCCGCACTCATTGCAGAGGAAAATCCCGCACTGATCAAAGACGGGGTCATGAGCCCGGGCGGCACGACTGCTGCCGGGTATGCGGCACTGGAGCGATGCAATGTCCGCCACGGTATGATGGAAGCGATCGCCGATGCCTATGCAAAAGCCAAAGAACTGAAAGAAAAAAACTAAAAACCAAAAAACTAAAAAAGGAAAATAGAATGACAAAACTTGAAAATGTATCAATGATCAAAGAGGCAAATATCTACTTCGACGGCAAAGTAACAAGCAGAGCGATCACGTTGGCAGACGGTACAAGACAGACACTGGGTATCATGCTGCCAGGGGAATACACATTCAACACGCAGGATGCGGAGATCATGGAGATGATGAGCGGTGAACTGGAGATAAAACTTCCGGGTGAAACGTGGAGAAAACTGCATACACCGGAAACCTTCAATGTCCCTGCAAACTCCTCTTTTGACCTTAAAGTGCATACAGTGACCGACTACTGCTGTACCTATATTGAGGCATAAAGGAAAATCATGGAAAGTTTTTTAAAAGAGGCAAAAGAGGCCAGCCGTGTACTGATGACCATCAGCGGTGCCGAGAAGAAGCGCATACTCCTTGAGATGGCGCAGGGGCTCAGAGACAATGCCCAGGCGCTGATCGAAGCCAATGCTCTGGATATGAAAGCCGGAGAGGAGAACAATCTCTCCTCTGCATTGATGGACAGGCTGCTGCTTGATGAAAAGAGGATCGAGGCGATGGCAGTGGCTATCGAAGAGATCGCTGCGCTGAAAGATCCTGTAGGGCGTATCCTTGACGGATGGGTCACTGAAAATGGGCTGCATATGCAGAAGGTCTCTATCCCCATCGGTGTGATCGGCATCATCTACGAAAGCCGTCCCAACGTCACATCGGATACGGCTGCACTCTGTTTTAAAAGCTCCAATGTCTGTGTCCTCAAAGGGGGCAAGGAGGCACAGCACTCCAATGAAAGCATTGCAAAGATCCTTCAGGATGTTCTGGAGGCCAACGACCTTCCGCGTGCGCTGATAGCCCTTATCCCGGATGCATCAAGAGAAGGTGTCGACAAGCTCATCAAGATGGACAAATATGTCGACCTGATCATCCCGAGGGGCGGCGCAGGGCTCATCAAACATGTCAGCGAAAATGCGACAGTGAGTGTGGTCAAACATGATAAAGGACAGTGCCATACCTATATCGACAAAGATGCCAACAAAGAAAATGCGATCAAGATCGCTATCAATGCCAAAGTGCAAAGACCCGGTGTGTGCAATGCCATGGAGACACTGCTGGTGGACAGTGCTATCGCCGAAGAAATCCTTCCGCGATTGAAAGAGGCATTCGATGCGGCACATACACAGCTCAAAGGCGACAGCAGGACACAGGCGATCATCGATGTGGAAGATGCAACCAAAGAGGACTATGATACAGAATACCTGGCAAATATCCTCAATATCAAAGTCGTTGACGGTGTAGAGGGTGCCATCGAGCATATCGTACGCTTCAGCTCCGGCCACTCCGAGGCGATCATCACAGAGAACATCACGACTGCCGAGGTATTCATGAACGCGATCGATGCCGCTGCGGTCTATGTCAATGCCTCTACAAGATTTACCGATGGCGGGGCATTCGGGTTTGGGGCAGAAGTAGGTATCAGTACCAACAAACTGCATGCCAGAGGTCCCATGGGGATAGAAGGTCTCACCACCTACAAGTACAAGATCTACGGAAACGGGCAGATCAGGGAGTAGTCTACCTGCATCATCCCATTTCGTTCTCTATCTGCGGATAGATAACGAGTGGGATATTTTGTACTACACTTCTTCATACCTGGCCATAGATTCAAATACATCACCTCTTGTAACTTTTGATACAATGCTCCTCTTTTGGCAATCTCATCACCTTTTTGCTTTGTTTGTTTATACTTTGTACATATTTGGCAAAACTCATAGCATAATCCAGATATGTATCAACACCTTTGCCGCGCTGCAGCTGCACTTCTTGCAATGTGGTATAACCGTCCCTGCCCTCGGCAATATAACTATTGACCACTACGACGTAGCGTTTTGACGTATCCAAAGGCACCCATTTGCCGCTACGGCGTTCTTTGATCTCCGGATTATAAACGCGATCATTTTTTGGTCTGCTCATATCTATATCATATCTAAGCCCATAAGCATACGGGAAAGATCCGTCCGAACCGTAGTTGTCATAAAAATTAATAAGCGCATCTTCGAGCGTCTGCTTAACCTCTGCTCCGGTAAGCTCTATCTCTACCAACGTGTTTGAAAACGGCAAAAGCCCATATACTCCACCTGTAGTCATCTCTCCTGCATTAAGTCCGGATCTGACACCGCCGGCATTTTGTATACAGGCATCTGCTCTTAGGCTGGCATCATAAAAAGACGCGGCTATCACGGGAGCCAGTTCACTGCCTAACGGCAGTTCTTTGCCGTCGACTCCATCATATGTTTTGCCAGGCACCCTGATATGCCGCAGATCCTCGCCTATTGCTCCTATCACTTCGGCTGATTTGCTTTTGATCTGCTCTTTATACACAGAGAGCTTTTTAGCTACTTTTTCATCATCTTTGACTATAGCCAAAGAACCGCTGTTTTTAAGAGCGTCTTGCAAGACATATAGATTATTCTTCTCTATCTGCTTCTTTTGTCCTTTGGCATCTTTGAGATAGATGTTATCCCCCGATATGAGATGTGCCTTCCCGCTGCAAGAGAGCACATCACCGCTTTTATCAAATGCGACATGAAGTTCGCCGACTGCTTTTGAGTATTCCCATGCTTGGGCTATGCACACCTCTTTGCCCTCGCTAGAGCGGACTATGGTCGGATACTTGCCGGTCGATGCAAGTCCTATAGCAGAAAAATCGCCAAGCAATGTGTGTGAATCACCGTCAATTATCACATCAATGCCCTTTACCTTTTGAGCAAGTCTTTGATCATTTTCATATCCGAAATGACTCAGCAAAATGATTTTGTCTATGCCTTGCGAGCGTAGTTCATCGGCATATCGTTGTGTTCTTAGTATCTCGTCATAAAAGCTCACGGCGCTGCTGGGGCGCGATGATGCAGATGTTTTTTGAGCAGTTTCTAGTCCTATGATACCTACTTTTTGCCCATCTATCTCTTTTATGATATAAGGCTTCCATTTATCATATAGCTCAGAGCCTTTTAAAACCTCTACGTTTGCAGTGATTATCGCAAAGTTGGCTTTATCTATAAAACGAGCAAGCACTTCATCGCCTTCATCAAACTCATGATTGCCAAGCGTAAAAGCATCAAACCCTATCTCATTCATCAGTTCTACATCGGCTTGCCCTTTGAATAGCGTAAAATACAATGTCCCGCTCATTGCATCTCCGGCATGCAAGACAAGAGTATTTCTGGATCGCTGCTTGAGTGCTTTTATCTGCGAAGCGACGCGTGCCATTCCTCCTGCTTCGATTTCGTATGTTTTGCCGTTGTTTTTTAGCTCCAACGGTTCTGGATCAAGATGAGAATGGTGGTCGTTGATATGTATGATGCTCAATTCGAAAGGCTTTTGGGCCGCGCAAGAAAATTGGACAGCAAATGCCACTGCCAATCCGGCAGATATCAAAAAACGTAATCTTTTCATCTTTAGTCCCCCCCTTTATGCATTTTGTTGCTGCACAATAAAGATGATTGATTATAGTACTTTCCGCTTTATATTTTTCTGATTTTATTGTCCATCATTCTTCTAGAAATATCTCTGCAAATTGCTTTGCCGCATCGATATAGGAGGATTGGGTTTCGTCTGTCTCATCCTTGCTGTACTGCCAATTCCAGCACAGATCCTCTGCCACGTTAAATCCAAAAAACTCCAACACCTTTTTTTGAATATCGAGCACCTGGCTGCTGTTCCAGTTTTGGGAGACGATAATGATCCCCGCATCGATATTTTGGACGATATTCTCTTCCCCGAGTGTCGAGTGTCTGTTCTCTATCCAGGTGAGACGTTCGATCAGTTTTTGGTATGTGCTGTTCATCTGCCCCCAGCGGACCGAACCGAAAAAGACCACACAGTCTGACGCAAAAAGCTCCTTGCTGATCTTCCAGAGTTCATCATCTTTATTGTTCACACTTGCCCAGCAGCGGTGGTGGCCCGAGGGATTTTTGAAGGGATCTTTTGTTTTCGCATCAAGCACACCGCAGGTATTGCCTCTCTCGGTCGAGACATTTCCTTCACAGGAATGGATCGTGAGCAGCGGAACCTCTATGATGGAGACCTCTGGGGCTTCAAGCCATTTTGCGATCTCGTAAGCCAACAGAGTGCTTTTGGGCTTTTCGCCGCCCTCTTCCCCCTGCCAACGGTTTGAAGTGGTCAAAAAGAGTATTTTTTGATAGTTCTTAAGTGCCTGCAAGGTGTTATCAAGTATGTTTTTGTAGTTTTGCCCATCAGTCGATCTCATGCTTAAACCTTCTTTTAAACTATCCCATTATACACCAAAAAACAGGTTTGTTTTTCCTCTCTCCTTCTATATCAGGAGAGGCTGTGAAAGAACTCACGGAAACGGAGACTTTATCGTAGTGTATCCTGTGGATAGTCCCACAACTATTTTTTTTAACAGGAAAAAGTAACTGCTTTCAGAATTTTATTACTGGTTTTTTAGCAAAAACTTCAAGATACACCACTTTTAGGTGGGCTGAAGCCTCTACTTCTAAATTCATATAAGTTCTTTCACATACTCTCTCCCGAGGTGTGGCGAGGAAAAAATCACCCAACTGTATAAGAACATCATTTTTTGTCAAACTCTTTTGTTCAGGAAAGTTTCTACCATTTAATTTTTGGGTATCCTCGCACATACCGTGAGTATCGCCGCATACAAATATTCTGCCGCTCATATCTTTCCTTTTGCCGAATAAGGGATTGTATCATTTTGAGTTTTAATGATATGGACTCAGGCATATTAAATTCTATGTTAACTATGTAAAACAAGGGGGATGAAAGTTAAAAAATAATGATTTTATTCTCATTATTTAAAATGAATAAAATTTTGTATTTAATTTAAAATTGTATGTTGAATAATTTTTTTTATTTAAATTAAATAATGAAGCTTATCATGTCCTCAATTAACATCAACCTTTTTTATTTGTTGTAACAGAACAAAAAACCTTATAAAACATATAACTTTATAAGGTTTTCTTTCTACTTGTTTTGCCTTTTCCTCGTCTCACCTCTCCGTAGGTGAGATGCAGACACTACGACTTTGTTTTTAGGGGTATTGCTTCCACCTATCGGTGGTGTTGGTCTCTTATGATTGTTTTACCTTGGATATGCGCTACACCTTCGGAGAGGTGGAGCGAGAAAAAGAGTATTTTTTGATAGTTCTTAAGTGCCTGCAAGGTGTTATCAAGTATGTTTTTGTAGTTTTGCCCATCAGTCGATCTCATGCTTAAACCTTCTTTTAAACTATCTCATTATACACCAAAAAACAGGTTTGATTCTCCACATTACCACGGTCTACGTGCCAATGCATCTAACATACGATTATAGATTTATGTGCATAGAC
The DNA here is from genome assembly GCA_011048515.1 of Campylobacterota bacterium. Lineage (GTDB taxonomy): Bacteria > Campylobacterota > Campylobacteria > Campylobacterales > Sulfurovaceae > Sulfurovum. Next base: position 8,156 of record DSDW01000105.1, read on the forward strand.
AGTGAAATAACCGCTGTTTTACCTCTGCACAATAGCATTAGACGCTAATCCACTGTTTCAATATATTGTTTGGAAAATTTTATCCAATCATGCAGATAGACCATTGCTCCATATTCCTCAGAAATTCCCATTGTTGATCCAAAGGATTTTTTATACCAAAGTTCATAGAAAGGAAGCTTCTTGATATCGGAGACTCTTACACATTTGCCGCACCCTTTAATCTCATAAACATCTAAATCAAAATATGTCTTATCTACTATGTCGTCTTTTGCAGATATCTCTATATC
>DSDW01000036.1 GCA_011048515.1 Campylobacterota bacterium
GCATACTCTTTCGCCTTTTTTGAAAGGTCTCTCAACCGTGCCAGGACCTTGCCATTGACCGATCCGGCAGGGTATTCTCCTTTATCATCCTTCTCACCCGCTTCCACCCCGGTCAGGATCTCAACACCCTCGTCTATCGTCTTGACCGCATAGACGGTAAACCTACCCTCTTCTACAGCCTCAAGCACTTCTTTTTTGAGCATCAGATGTTTGCTGTTCGCCTCCGGGATAAGAACCCCGTACGAAGCTTTGGGGTCGTGATGCATACAGACATCAAAAAAACCTTCGATCTTTTCATTGATCCCGCCTACCGGCTGCACTTGCCCAAACTGATTCACTGAACCGGTAACCGCCATGTTCTGTTTGATCGGGATACCTGAGAGGGAGGAGAGGAGTGCATAGAGTTCGGTTGAAGAGGCACTATCTCCCTCAACCATACTGTAGGTCTGCTCAAATACCAGCGATGCCGCGATGCTCATGGGCAGATCGGACGCATAACGCGACCCCAGGAAGGAGCTTAATATCATCACCCCTTTAGCGTGGATCGGGCCCCCCAACTCAACTTTGCGTTGGATATCGATGATCTCTCCTTTGCCCATACGTGTCGTAGCTGTAATGCGCGACGGGATACCAAACGCATGCCCGCCCAGCGAGATGAATGAAAGGGCATTGATCTGCCCCACTTTGCTGCCGCTCACATCGATCATGATCGTTCCCTCGTCGATCTGTTCATAGAGCTTCATCTGGACACGGTTTACCCTTGCCTCCTGTGAGGCAAGCGTCTGTTCGATATCTTCGGGTTCTATCACCTTATGTGCACTCTTTTTCGCCCAGTAGTCCGCTTCTTTTAGCAGGTCAGCCAGAGTATGCAGGTGCGTCGAGAGTTTATAGGCATCGGAGACATCCCTTGAGCACTTCTCGATCACCCTCGCTGTCGCCTGGGGTGTGTCAATGCAAGCAGTTCATGCTTTTTGGCTATCGTACCGATCATGCGGGCATAGAGAAGCTGATTCTCTTCGTTTCTTTTTATTTCATCTTCAAAGTCGGCAGTCACCTTGAAGAGTTCCTTGAACTCCGGATCGTAATGGTAGAGAAGATAGTAGAGATACCTCTCCCCTACCAGTACGACCTTGATATCAAGCGGTATCGGCTCGGGGTCAAGCGTCGTGGTACTCACAAAAGCATACTCCTTCGCAAGTGACTCTATACGAAGTTCTTTGGCACGAAGCACCCTTTTGAGCTCCTCATACGCAAAAGGCTTCATCAGCAGTTTTCTGGCATCAAGTACCAGATACCCGCCATTTGCATGGTGGAGTGCACCGGGTTTGATCATCGTGAAATTGGTCACGAGCGCGCCCATATGAGAAGCATGTTCGATACGGCCTATGAGGTTTTGATGGACGGGATTGTCTTCATAGATGACCGGCGCGGTATCTTCCTTCTCATGAGAAATGAAAAGATTGACCCTGTAACGCTCGAACGGTGAGGCATAAAACTCCATCATAAAAGAGGGCAGTCCCATCTCCTCAGGTTTGACCAGAAAATCCTGTACATGCCTGACAATATCTTTCTCCATCTCATCAAGATAGCTTCTGATCTTCTCATACTCCGCATATCTCTGGCGTACTTCATCGATAACTGAATGTACCGCCTCCCTGGTGATCTTTTTGTTCAGTGCCTTGAGTTCTTTTTGGTGTACTTTATTCAGCTCAGTGACTTTGCGCAGCCCCTCTTTTACCAAGGTTTCAAACTCTGACATCTTGTCGAGTATCTTTTCTTTTTTCTCTCCCTTTATGGCCTTAAACTCTTCAGGAGAGAGAACCTTGCCATCTATCAAAGGGACAAAAGTGATGCGGTTTGCCGATGAGATAGTCATCTGGACATCATGTTTGACCGCTTCATCCTGCAAGTGCCTGAAGATCTCTGTCTGTTCATCCATGAACTTTTGATTGAATACTTCACGTTCATTGATATAGCTACTGCTCTCAAAAACAGCCGGAAGCAGAGTTTTGAGCAGCTCTACCAGTTCATCCATCTCGTCTCTAAAGGGGAGTGCTTTCCCCGCCGGCAGCTCTATCGCTAAAGGTAAGCGCTGATCTTTGAAGTTGTTTACATAACACCAGTCGCTTGGTCCGGGCTCGCTGCCTGCCTTTTGTTCCAGATACTTCATCACAACGGAGTGTTTCCCGCTTCCTGAAGGTCCCATGGCAAAAATGTTATACCCATCCTGAGCGATATTTGTACCGAAATCAATCGCATCCAGTGCCCGCTCCTGCCCCAGGGGCTGCTCCAATACATCAAGCGCATCGGTAGTGTCGAATGCAAACAGCAAGCTGTCACACCTGTGGTAGAGTACCGATACATCCAGGGGTTCTAACATGTTTATCTCCTCTCACGCAGTTACTGCCATAGTATAGCAAAAAGAAAACGTGTTTCAAGCTGATTCCTTGGACGTATGATTCTTACTCTTTAAGCCCGTAAATATCTTCGGTCAATGCGATACAATAGACTTGATAGATCTGCAAAGGATCTTGTCTTACTGTTACTTCCAAACCCAACTCTTCTGCTATTTTTTTCAAGGAGTCTACTGTATCTTTCTCTAAAGTGGTAAACTCGACCAACATATCGCCCCTGTAGCCTGCATAACTTCTCACATCGATAATATCAAGATCAAGTGCTTTACGGATCATCTCTCTTCGGTTTTCATCCATGGTATGTTCGGATGTAGGAAGTTTTGAGACAGATTTTCTGTTTGGCTCCCAGATATAATCATTGGATTTTTTTTCGTTCGTATCATCACCATTCATCATTCACCTGCTCCTTCATTTATACATTTCAATTTTAAGTATAACAAAAACCCGGAGAAAAAAATACTGAAATAACTCAGCCATCATTTTTCCTGATCACCACCATGTTCTTCCTGTTGTCCGCCACCAGTGTACACCCGTACATCTCACACATGACGCTGAAGGTATGGGGAGTGAAAAAAATGATATGGGTGGGATCGAGATGGTAGTACCATTTTTTAAACGCCTCGACATTATTGGGGTGAAACTGTGTCTGAAGTGCCAGGTACCCACCCTCTTCGAGCATCTCCAGGAGCTGTGCAAAGATGGCTTTTGGGGCGTGAAGATGCTCAAAAACCTCCGTGGAGACTATCAATTCATATTTTTTACTATCATCAAGATTGTCGGGATGGTAGACCGGATCGTAATAATCAGCTCCGGTCCCCTCTTCTTTGAGCATTTCGGCCAAAAGCGAACTTCTTCCGCAGCCAAAATCAAGGGCGCTTTTGGGAGTGCCGACCAGCGGCAGCACAAAATCAAGAAAACGTCGGAAGTAAGCCCGGTACCCCTCATCCTCAGGATCATTTTCATGCAGGTCGTAGCGCGCTTTTTGTTCCGAAATAGGCTTGAAGTGTTCCTGTGACTTGCTGATACATTGACAATGAGGGCAATAGTAGTACGCTATCGTACTCTTTTCATCAAGAAATTTTTTTGTGTCATGATTACAGATAAGACAGCTCATTTTCATCCTTTTTAAACGTATGCTATGTTACTATTAACCCAGTTAAATTAAGGATAAAGTCAAGATGAAAAGACGGGATTTTCTCACCGCTACAGCTGTCGGTGCCACAGCGATCGCACTACAGGGATGCCACCGTGCAGAAGAAGAGACGCCAAAGGACAAAGCGGTCAATGTCAACAGAGGCAAAAAGGTCACGCTCAAACTGGCAACCTCCTGGCCTACGCACTTCCCTATCATGGGTACGGGTGTTGACCGGTTTGCAGCACGATGCGGAGAGATGAGCGGGGGAACCCTCGAGATCAAGGTCTTTGCGAAAAATATCCTTGTTCCTGCCCTGCAGGTGTTTGATGCGACCAGCGCCGCACAGATCGATGCATTCCATTCGGGTGTCTACTACTGGAAAGGCAAAAACTCCGCTTTCTCCATCTTCGGGGGCATGCCGCTGGGACTCACCAGTGAAGAGATGATCACCTGGATGAAGTTCGGCGGAGGATATGATCTGTGGCGCGAACTCTACGGTAGATTCAATCTCTATCCGCTGGTGGGAGGAACGACCGGTCCCCAGATGGGAGGATGGTTCAAAAAAGAGATCACTTCGCTCGAAGACCTCAAGGGCCTCAAGATGCGTATCCCGGGCCTGGGAGGCGAGATCATGCAGCGTCTGGGTGTTAACCCCGTACTGCTCCCTGCCGGAGAGATATTTACCTCGCTGGAGCGCGGTACGATCGATGCTACCGAATGGGTGGGACCGGCTCTGGACAGCATGATGGGATTTGACAAGGCCGCCTCCTACTACTATACAGGATGGCATGAGCCCGGCTCGATCCTGGAGGTGACATTCAACAAGGCAAGATGGGAGAAGCTCAGTCAGGAACATCAGGCGATCATCACAGCCGCAAGCGAAGAGATGACTTCACAAATACTTCAGGAGTTCAGATATGAAAACGCCAAAGCGTTCCAGAACCTTCCAAAGCATGTAGAGATCAAAACATTCCCCGCAGAGGTGATAGAGGTTGCCACAACAGCGCTTGAGGAGGTTCTCACAGAGCAGAGTGCAAAAAGTGAAGACTTCAAACGGGTTCTGGAGAGTTATCAAGCCTTCTACAGACTCAATCAACCGTGGGATGAGATCAGTACGAAAAACTTCCTCAATATCAGAAGATAACCCTGCCTACAAAAAAGCCAGCAGTGAAGCCGTCACTGCGACATTGAGCGACTCCACCCCTCTTTGCATCGGGATCATGATACGTGCATCACTGAGCTTCTCAACAGCCAGGCTTACCCCTTCGCTCTCGTTACCGAGAACAAAAACCGTTCTATCGGTATAGTGCATCGCTTTATAGCTCTCATTGGCATGCGAAGAGAGCGTATAGACCTTGGCTTCATGTCTCTGAAAATTTTTCAGCGTTTCTGCCAGATTGCCTGTCTTGATGATGGGCATCTTAAAGAGCGTACCGACACTTGCTTTGATCACCAGCGGAGAGATCTGCGCGGCACCTTTGGTCGGAAGCAGTATCGCATCGATATTTCCCGCAGCGCAGGAGCGGATGATCATCCCGAGGTTTTGCGGGTTCGTCACACCGTCCAGGGCAATGATACGGTAACTTCGATGGGTGTCTAAAAAGTGCTCTTCATCACCGAAGTGTTCCAAAACGATATCGAGCGCTACTCCCTGATCCTGCTTGGCATTCTTTGAGATACGCGAGAGTGAGGCCTTGTCATGGTACCTGGTCTCGATCCCTCTTGCCTCTGCGATCTTCTTCATCTTTTCGAGCTGTTCATTGGGTTTGTTGGATTGGGAGAGATGCAGTTTGTGGATAGTGACGGCATCATCTTCAAGTGCTTCCATCACGGCATTGCGCCCGTAGATGGTCAGCACTTTGTCAAAAAATGCTTTCTTCGCCAAATATTCTGGTGAATCTTTCAATTAGGCGTTTCCGTCCCAGGCGATCTTTGGTCTGCCATTCTCATCAAACTCGACAGCAGGCATCCCCATGATGTTAAATCCGGCGTCCACATAGTGGATCTCCCCTGTCACACCCGAGCTCAGGTCTGAGAGCAGGTACATACCGGAGTTTCCTACCTGATCGATCGTCACGTTCTGCTTGAGCGGTGAGTGGGCCTGGTTCCATTTGAGCATGAAACTGAAGTCACCGATACCTGCTGCTGCCAATGTCTTGATCGGTCCAGCAGAGATCGCATTGACCCTGATACCGTCTTTCCCCAGGTCTTCCGCAAGGTATTTTGTCGTCATCTCAAGTGCTGCTTTTGCAACCCCCATCAGGTTGTAGTTCGGGATATACTTCACGCCGCCATAGTAGCTGAGCGTCAATACAGATGAATTTTCTAAAAGGATCGGTTTCAATTCTCTTACGATCTCGATGAGTGAATAGACCGAGATATCCATCGCGATATCAAATGCCTCTTTTGAAATATCACAGAAACGTCCGCTCAGTCCTTCTTTTGGAGCAAATGCGATAGAGTGTACGATAAAGTCGATCTTTCCGAAATCTTTTTCAAGTGATTCTCTAAGAGCAACGATCTCTTCGGGCTTGCTCACGTCACACGGATAAAATCTTCCCTCACATCCAAGCTCCTCTGCTACTGGTGCCAGCTTCTGCTCAAATCTCTCATTAAGGAAGGTGATTGCCATCTGGGCACCCTGATCCTGGCACGCTTTGGCGATACCGTACGCGATCGACTTCTTGTTTGCGATGCCAAGAACGACACCTTTTTTGCCTTTCATTATCATACAAAATCTCCGGATTAAAAAATTGTCGTATTTTATCATATTTGGAGTAAAATGCCGGATAAATAGTATGATGAAAGTTGTAAAGAGATGAAAAAGCTATTGATAATCAACACCGGCGGCACCTTTAATAAGAAGTATGATCCTATCAAGGGAACACTGGAGGTAGTCCAGGACAATACAATCGTGGATGAGATATTGAAAAAATGGCTGTGTGAGTTCGAGGTACTCAGTATCATCGGAAAAGACAGTCTTGATATGACCACCCAGGACAGGATGGAGCTGTTGGCTACGATCAATATGAGCAATTATGATGACTTTATCGTCATACACGGTACGGATACGATGGATATCACCGCCGAGTACCTTGCGGATGCAGAGACAGAAAAGCGTATCGTCCTTACAGGTGCGATGGTCCCTTACTCGATAGACCCTACCGAAGCGACGGCAAACCTCGCCTCAGCGATCGGATACCTGCAGAGAGAGGACAATGAGGGTGTCTATATTGCAATGAACGGGGTTTTTGGAAGTTATACCAAGGTGAAAAAAGAGAGAGTAAAGGGGAAATTTATCTTTCGTTCTTGATGCTAAGCGCTAAACGCTTAACACTTTCACTTATGATTATCGAGTGTAGGCGGTAGAGCGTTGCCGCTTGCCTGCATACCGAGCGCTTCGGGATACTTTCTGTAGTGTTCTCTCACTCTATTTGCGAGTTTTTGTTTGACCTCTACAGTTACGGGGGATAGGAATGCATCAGGAAGTACATCGATGATCGCCTGAAGCAGTTCATCCTGCGGTTTTGGCATTTTGCCTACCCAGCTTTGAAGCAGCGCTCTGTCCACATGTGAGGGGATCGATCCCATAATACCGATATCATTCTGATCATGGATCAACAGTCCCGCAGTCGTACCGCGGTCCAGTGTGAGCACCTGGAAGAGATAGAGCGTATGATAGCGAAGCTGCTGCGCTTTCTCTTCCGCATCATATGTTCTGTAGTAGCCCAACGCCTGAAGCACAATACCGATATAGGTATCGATCACACGCTCACCAAATCTTTTCGCAAATGCCAGATCCTGGTCAAAGTGGCCGCTGTTGAAATTTTCAAGATAAAAGTGGCTCACCCCTCTTGTTCTGCCAAGCACAGGGATATCGAAATAACGATCCCCCTGCGATGTACCCTCCTCATAATAGTCACCTGAAACTTCCTCCAGCATCCTGTCAAACTCTCTTTGTGCAACACGGTCCACCATCGAAGGGTTGAGATCGGCCATGATACGCCAATATCCTTTCCCCTCCTTCATCTGTGTCTATGAGATATGCATGTGCATCGAAGGGGCATGGGGATTTTGCGGGTGGATGATCGTAGAGATCGCTGTAGCAGAACCCAGCTTTTTTGTCTCATCATCATCGTAATGTACCTGGGAGATATTGACCGAACCCCGGTTAAATACCAGCTCGTCCCTTGTCTCGTAACGCACACCGCCTCCGTGTCTGCCTTCATCTCTCAACCACCCTGCAGCTTCACAACCGATATCCCGTCCGAATGCATGACTAAGGTCATCCAGCTTTTTTACAAAATAGCTTTGGATATCCTCAACAAGCTGTTTGGCTAATTTTGCTTCAATAGAGTGTGCAGGGTTCACCATCCGTTTCCTTTTTTATTCAATCTGTTCGGGAGTATAACACATACTATGTTATACTTGAGAAATTCAATAGATGAAAAAAACATTAGGAGTTGACACATGAAGCAGTACGTACTCTTTGCCATCCTGTCCGGATGTCTTCTGACAGGATGTGGTGCAACAAAAGATCCAGTGCCGCAACAGCCGCTCTATAAGGTCGCCGAGTCTAAAAAAACCCAAATTTTCCAAACGACGATAGGCAAACTGGCACTCAGCACCAGAGAGGATCCAAGATACCAGAGAATCACACTGGAAACGGCAGAAAACAAA
>DSDW01000018.1 GCA_011048515.1 Campylobacterota bacterium
CCCGAAGCAACCAGGCATACAGCAATGTCGAAGCGATCCTCGACGGAGACATCGACAAGATCATCGAAGGGGTCCTGATCTCCCAGGCAAAGTAAACTTACTTTTTCTCCGACTCTTCGGAGTCCTCCTCGTCTTTTGAGAAGAACTTGGTCAGAATGATCGATCCGTAAAAGGCCATAAAGAGCATCGCTGCCGTATAGACGACATCCATCAGAGTAATATCTTTCATCCTTTCTCCCTGAGCGCTTTCCCTTCAAGTGTATAGAGTCTGTCGCAGCGCGCGGCCATCTCATGGTCATGCGTCACCAAAAGCAGTGCCGCACTATTTTCCTTCACATAGGACAACAGTACATCCATCACCAGTGTGGCTGTCTCTTTGTCCAGATTGCCCGTCGGTTCATCGGCAAAGATCACGCGCGGTTTTTTGCTGAGCACCCTGGCAATCGAGACACGCTGCTGCTGCCCTCCCGAAAGATCCCCGATCTTATGCTCCATCAGCTCTCTGATCTCAAGCTTTTCGAGCAGATCCGTATCGATCTCTTCGCCCGAGAGCATCGTAGCGACATTGACATTCTCCATCGCACTCATCCCCTTAAAAAGGTAGTGAAACTGAAAAATGATACCGATTTCATAACGGCGCAGCATCTCCAACTCCTCCTCTTTGAGCGTATAGAGCTCTTTGTCCAGAAGCTTCACGCACCCGGTATCGGGTTTTAAAAAAGTAGAAAAGATATGCAGAAGTGTGGACTTGCCGCTTCCGCTGCGTCCGACGATCGCGGCGGATTCGGAAGCTTTCAGTACAAACTTTATATCTTCAAACAGGGTATATTCAAAACCGTGGGAAACCCCACTGGCCTCCAAAAGCGCTTGTGACATCGATAACTGCCTTTAAATGAGTTGGCTTATTCTAGCATAAAAGATTTTTGAATCGTAAACGGATCGGGAAAGAATCGGCCCTGCGCATCGCTAAAAGGTAATAGAGACATAAAAGCTGATATCAAATTCGCCATCCTCACTGAGAAAGTTGTTTTTTCTGTAGATGACATATGAGGGCTTGGTACTCGTCTCATAGTCACTCTTGACCAGCCACTCATGATAGACCCAGTGAATGAATTTTAGCATATCCCCATGTTTTCCCTGCAGGTCAAATTTCGCATATACCCCGTCAGATATCTTGAATTTAGGCAAACGCTGAGACGTGATCTTCTCCTCTTTCGGTGTACTGACACAGGCGATATATTGGCACTCTGCCAGAGGGGTGATCGTCGGATTGTCGTGCAGCAGAGCGATCTGTACAGGATCCTCGATATGGTGACTCAGGATCCACGTCTGCATCTTCTGCCAGGTCTCTTTAACATTGGTATTGTATCCCTGATTACGAATATAGTAACTCTCAATGGAAGGCATCTTCACAATCGTCGGTGTCAATGCACTGAAGTCCGCCTGTGAATGCAGTGCATTTTTTGACTGTTTCAATATTTCGTTCGAATAACGTTTGTAGCCCCCCTGTCGCCATGCTTTGGGTGTCATACCGAAACGCTCTTTAAACACCTTGATAAAAGAGGACTGAGAGCTGTACCCGCACTCGTTGGCAACATTCGAGATCGTGGAGTACTTGTTGGTCAGAAGGAGGTTGGCCGCCTTTTGAAGCCGGATCGATTTGATGCTCTCATAGATGTTTTTTCCGAATGCCTCTTTGAAGATACGGTGCATATGAAACCTGCTGACATGCAGATCTCTGCTCAGCGCTTCAATATCGATATGCGTATCGATATGTGTATAGATATAGTACATCATAGCATTGGCCAGCTGCGTTCTTTTTTCCAGTGTTACTCTCTTCATAATGTTGCAATTGTAGCATGAATAGTAGATATTTTAGAAGATATCGGACACTATTTTAAGCAATAATGGACAATAAAGTAGACAATAATTATAAAGAATTAGCTACCGAAAACCGCCTATAATAGCATACATTTACCTACGAGGAATAAGAACATGAAAAAAATCAACAAAATCCTTATCGCAAACCGCGGTGAGATCGCCCTGAGGATTATCCGTGCATGCAAAGAGCTTTCCATCCAGAGCGTAGCCATCTACTCGGAAGTGGACAACGAGGGGGTATGGGTGCTCAAAGCGGATGAATCCCATCTGATCAAAGGGGACGTCCTACAGGCTTACCTCAATTACGAAAATATCATCAGTATCGCGAAAAAATCGGGGTGCGATGCGATCCACCCCGGCTACGGCTTTCTGTCGGAAAATGCCGATTTCGCAAAAGCGTGCGAAGAAAACGGCATCATCTTCATCGGGCCTAAAGCGGAGCATATCGCCCTCTTCGGGGACAAGATGGCATCAAAAGTAGCGATGAGGAGCGTAGGCGTACCGGTACTTGAAGGCACAGACGAACCTATCATCGATAAAAAAGCGGGCGCGGCGTTCGCAGCCAAAATCGGATTCCCGGTTATCATCAAGGCAGCGTTCGGCGGTGGTGGCAGAGGGATGAGAATCGTCCACAAAGAGAAGGATTTCGAATCAATGTTCGACAGTGCTACGGCTGAATCGATGAAGTTTTTCGGCAGAAGCGAAGTATTTATCGAAAAATATGTCGTCAATCCAAGACACATCGAGATCCAGATCGTCGCCGACAAATACGGCAACGTCGTGCACCTGGGAGAACGCGACTGTTCGATCCAGAGACGCCATCAGAAAGTCATTGAGATCGCCCCTTCGCCACGCCTTAGCGAAGAGGCACGCAGAGAGCTCTACCGCATCTCCACCAAAGCGATGTTCAAACTGGGCTACGAGAGTGTGGGGACGATCGAATTTCTCCTCGATGAAAATGATACGATCTATTTTATCGAGATGAATACGCGTGTACAAGTTGAGCACCCTGTTACAGAGACTATCAGTGGTATCGACATCATCCAGCGTATGATCGAAATCGCGGCGGGAGACAGATTGAAATTCCTCCAGGAGGAGATCAGGTTCAGAGGCTATGCCATCGAGTTCAGGATCAACGCAGAAAACCCGGAGAAAAACTTTATGCCTACAGTCGGTACAGTCACAGAGTATATTGCACCGGGTGGCCCGGGCGTAAGGCTTGACACAAGCCTTTATGCAGGTTATACAGTGCCGGCAAATTACGACTCTATGATCGGAAAGCTGATCGTCTCTGCGCTTGACTGGGAAGGCACAGTCAATAAAGCAAGAAGAGCGCTCGATGAGTTCTTCATCGAAGGGTTCCCGACCAATATCCCGTTGCATCAGCACATCGTAAGAGATGAGGATTTTATCAATGGAAAGTTCACCACCAACTATCTTGATGAAAAACTTCCTCAATTTAACGTTGTCAATCCGGAGACCCAAAAAAAGATAGAGGGTAAACTGCAATCAATATTTTCAAGATTTCTCTTTTAATCTTGAGATGGCGAAAAGATGCAACAGATCAATCTGCTTTTTCGAGAAAAGAGGTTAAGAGAATTTAAAAAATAAAGATAAAAAAGGGGAGGGAGAAAGTACTATAAACGGCAATAGAGCCGTTTATAGAAATGATTATACCATTTGAGCAGCAACTTCGGCAGCGAAGTCTTCTTCTACCACTTCGATACCTTCACCAACCTCAAGTCTGATGAATTTAACGATCTCAGCTGTACCGCCGGCTTTTTTCGCTTCTTCTTCAATGAACTCAGCAACAGTTTTGCTGTCATCCATGACGAATTTTTGATCAAGCAGACATTGCTCCTGGTCAAGTGTCGTATTGTCAAGGATGAATCTTGAAACTTTACCTGGAAGGATTTTGTCCCAGATCTGCTCAGGCTTGCCTTCTGCTGCAAGCTCTTTTTTCATCTCTTCTTCAGCTGCTGCAAGTACTTCATCCGTCAATTGTGACATAGAGATGTACTGTGGCACGTTTTTAAGAGGTTTTCCAAGTCTTACAAGCTCTTCGTTCTCTTTTTCGATAGCGATGATTCTACCCTGAGTCTCTTCTGCAACGAACGCAGGATCAAAATCTTTGTAAGAGAGTGTAGACGGGCTCATTGCCGAAGCGTGCATTGCTACACTTTTCAGCGCCGGCTGGATTTTTGCTGCAGTCTCAGCAGAGTCACATTTCGCTTCAACGATCACACCGATCTGCTTGTTCGCATGAAGGTAACCGTTCACCGCCGAAGTCTCATCAGCCGTAAGCAGTCCTGCTCTTCTTACAACAAGGTTTTCACCGATCGTTGCGATATTGTGTGCCATAAACTCGCTGAATGGCTGACCGTTGATCTCAGAGTTGTTGATCGCATCAGCATCTGCAAGGTTGTTTGCAAATGCATGATTAACGATCTGTGCAAGGATATTCTGGAACTTCTCGTTTTGCGCAACGAAGTCTGTCTGTGAGTTTACTTCGACCACAACTGCTTTGTTGCCCTCAACTTTTACTGCGATTGAACCTTCAGCAGCAACTTTGCTTGCTTTCTTTGCCGCAGCACCGATACCCTGGTCTCTCAGCCAGGCAACCGCTTTGTCCATATCTCCGTCAGACTCAGTCAATGCTTTTTTGCAGTCCATCATTCCTGCATCAGTCATCTCTCTGAGTTTTTTGATCTCTTTTGGTCCAAAGTTTGCCATATTCTTACTCCTCTACCAATTCTTCTACTGATACACCCTCTTCTGCTGCCGCTTCAGAAAGAACCTCTTCAACCTCAGCTGATGTTGGCGCTTCAGCGACTTCTTCACCGTGTGTTTCTGCGTATGCCGCTTTACCTTCGATAATCGCGTTTGCAATCTCTTGGCAGAAAAGGTTTACTGAACGGATCGCATCATCGTTACCAGGGATAAGGTAGTCTACCATGTCAGGATCACAGTTTGTATCCACCGGTGCAACGACTTTCATACCAAGTCTTCTTGCCTCATTGACTGCAATGTGCTCTTTTACTGTATCGATGACGAACATGATATCAGGAAGCTTTTTCATGTGTCTGAAACCTTCAAGGTAAGAGTTAAGCTTCTCTTTTTTTCTTCTGAGCATCAATGCTTCTTTCTTTGTAAGAAGGTTGATCTGACCGCTCTCTTCCATCTGCTCGATGATTTCAAGTTTTCTGATTGACTTTTTCATTGTCGGGTAGTTAGTAAGCATACCTCCCAACCATCTTTCAGCTACATAAGGCATACCTGCTCTCTCTGCATGCTCTTTGATCGCCTGTTTTGCCTGTTTTTTCGTACCGACGAAAAGTACAGTCTGTCCTTCTGCTGCTGCGTCTCTTACAATATTATATGTATATTTGAAGTATCTCAGTGTTTTTTGAAGATCGATAATGTAGATATTCTTTCTTGCTCCAAAAATATATTTTTTCATTTTTGGATTCCATCTTCTTGTCTGGTGCCCGAAGTGTACGCCACACTCAAGCAGGTCTTTCATTGTTACCATATTTTGCTCCTTGGTATAAAATTATTCAATTGCTGAAGGCTGATGCCTCGCCATAGGTTTGATCCTCTGTAGTCCTTAACGCTCCATTAGCGCAACCTTTCAAGGAATAACTACATGAGTATTTCTACATTTCCTCAGAAAATAAGAGTCGCGATTATACTGTATATATGATTAAAAATATATAAAATTTGGGGAGTAACAGGGGAGGAGTAAAATGAGTGTCCTAAGAATGAGCATCACTCCTCGCAATACTTTTGACGCTCCATAACGACCCGGTAACGTTTCCATGAGGAGATAATAAAAAAATAGATACAGCCCACTACAGCCAGTACATTCAGCAGCAGGATTTCAAACTGAAATACGATAAAACACAAAACAGCCAACAACAGCAACTCGACGATAAGATAGATCAAAGGCTTGATAGTCGACTTATGTCTTCTGTCTTTCCATTTATGATACAGTTTTATCATTTTAAATTCTCCCTTGTATATCGGTCACTGCTGTCATTATACACTAAATCAACTTTGCAGCGCTTCAAGCTTCTCTTTGACTGCTTCAACATGCCCTTTTACTCTTACGCTATCCCAAGCCGCTGCAATATTCCCCTCCGGATCGATAATAAAGGTGCTTCTCACTACCCCCATATACTCTTTGCCGTAGTTCTTTTTGAGCTGCCATACGCCATACGCATTGCATGCCTCTTTCTCTTCATCCGCCAGAAGTGTGATACCCAGCTCTTTTTTCTCGATGAAGTTTCTGTGCTTCTGAGGAGAGTCCGGACTGACTCCAAGGACAATCGCATCCAGCCCTTCAAATTCAGGTTGTGCCTCTGTAAATTCACACGCTTCGGTCGTACAGCCCGGGGTGTTGTCCTTGGGGTAGAAATAGAGCACGATCCATTTGCCTTTGAGGTCTCTCAAACAGATCTCCTCCTCATCCTGGTTTGGAAGACAAAACGCCGGTGCAGCGGTTCCAATCTCTAACATCTACTTTCCTTTCTATTCTATTCTATTTTTTAATTCTTTGTGGTAGTATAACAAAATGAATGAAGAAACAAAAGAGATGGTGCTGGCACAGATAGAAAAACTGATCGCATACGGCAACCATGAAACGACGATCAACCCCGAACTTTTAGAGTACCTGAGTATCAATGATCTGATCTCCATGCGCAACAACCTGCTAGAAAGAACAGGTACGCTCAGCGAGGAGGACAAAGTGTGGCTCGAACAGTTTAAAAAGTACGAGTAACAAAGAAAAAACCAGGATGTTCAGGCTCTTTCTTACTGCCTGAACTCTATCGATCTGTCAAATTCGATATTGTACTTTTTGAGTATCTCCTTCTGTTTGGCCTGCGCCTCTTCTCTGTCTATCACGACTCTTATCCCGTCTTTGTCCTCAAAAACAAGATACTTCTCTTTGCTGCTCTTTACCTTATGATAAAAATCTTTGAAATCCATATAGGTTTCGCCGTTCACCTTCTCTATCGGCCACATCATGAAATCCGTATCGCCCCGGCTGATATCCGAAGCCAGTACCTTCAGCAGCACTACCACCTCTTTTTTCTCTTCGGTCAGCCACTCTCTGGCATATTGGCTCAACTGCATCTGGTTGATCTTGGTTGACAAAAGAAGATTGCGTGTCAGAGGAGAAAAGATATAACCCCCTTCAATAAAATAGCTGGGCATCTTATCATACTGTGTCGTCTTGACAAGCAGGATATCATCAGCGACCTTTGTAAGCGTCACTTCGACCTCCATTTTTTTCCCTTCACGGATCAGGCTCAGTCTCACAGGCTCTCCTATCTGATGCATATCCACATAGTACCCAAAGTCCGTATATTCATTATGGCGGAATGCCACTGTGCCGTCATTTTCTATCTTATGTCCGTCGATATGGGTAACGATATCTCCCTTTTTGACCACTCCCTTTGCCGGTGAGTTATAGACGATATCTGCAACCAGGTTTCCGGTATGCTGTTCTTCAAGCCCGTAGTAGGCCTTTAGAGCGGGATTTTCCAGTCGCTGCGTCACGATACCCAGCTCCGGAAAACCATCATATCTGCCGTCCTGCATATCCTCAATAAAGTGCCTGACCATACTGACCGGCACAAGATAGCCGATATTTTGGGAACTGGTGATCACCTGCATCACGACCCCCACCACTTTACCCTTGGAGAGCGCGGGACCGCCAGAGTTGCCGGGATTTACAGCCGCATCAACCTGTATTGCCAAAAAGCTTTCTCCACTGTGCGAATATCGATGATGTTCGATGCGCGAGACCACACCGATGGTGGCTGAGAGAGTATTTCCCCCCATCGGATAGCCGTAGACAACGATCTCCTGCTCCACATGCGGCAATTCACCGAACTCCAGAGGTGTCACTTTGCCGAAAAAACGCTCATCCTCTACTTTGAGCAGTGCCAGGTCTGCCTGATGCGACACCGCATGTACCGTAGCCATAAAGCGTCTTCTCTCTCCGTATCTCTGTACTTCCAAAAATGTCTGGTTGGCAACCACATGGGCATTGGTAAGGATATATCTTTGTCCGTTTTTACACGCAATGATCGCTCCCGAACCGGTACTCTGCCGCATGGAAGAGCTCCATGGCTCCTGATAGTTCAGTGCCTTGGCGACGGTATAGATCTTTACGATCGCCTCTTTTGTCTCTTCATCCTTCGCCTGTGCATAGAG
>DSDW01000017.1 GCA_011048515.1 Campylobacterota bacterium
AGGAAATACAGATATCAAAGGCCATAGTATATGAATGAAACTTTCACCGCAATCAATCAATTTTTAGAAACAATTCTCTTTTTTGATGTCTTATTTGGAAAGGTTGAAGGCTCAACAATCCCTTTTCTGGTCGCATGGCTGATCGTCGGTGGTGTCTATCTTACGTTCAAAATGGGTTTTATCAACCTCAAGATGTTCAAACACTCTTTTCTTATCATCAGGGGCCAGTATAAGACAAAAGAGGATCAAGGTGAGATTGAGCCTTACAAATCCCTTACCACGGCTCTATCTGCCACTGTAGGGCTTGGAAACATTGCCGGTGTGGCGATAGCGATCGCTATCGGAGGGCCGGGAGCCACTTTCTGGATGATCGTTGCGGGCTTTTTGGGAATGACACTGAAATTCACCGAGGTCACGCTTTCTCTCCAGTACAGAGAGTTTCTGCCTGACGGAACGATCATGGGAGGGGGGATGGAGTATCTCTCCAGAGGATTGGCAAAAAAAGGAATGGCGGCTTTCGGTAAAGTTTTGGCGATTATATTTGCCCTCTTCATGATCGGAGCAGCTATCGGCGGGGGAAATACCTTCCAGGTCTCACAGGCAGTCGGAGCGATAGGTAATGAGATTGATTTTGTCAAAGCATATCCATGGGTCTTTGGTGTAGTACTCGCTGTACTGACAGGAGCGGTCATCCTGGGAGGGATCACACGGATTGCCGATACGACTTCCAGGATCGTACCGCTGATGGTCACGATCTATATTGCCGCATCGCTTTGGATCCTTATAGTACATGCAGACAAGATCCCCAATGCTTTTGCTCTGATCTTTACAGAAGCCTTTGCGCCTACAGCCGTAGCAGGGGGAATGATCGGAGTGATCGTCCAGGGATTCCAAAGGGCTGTCTTCTCCAGTGAAGCAGGCCTTGGATCCGCACCGATCGCCCATGCACCTGCACGTGTAAAATACCCGGTACGCCAGGGGATAGTAGCACTCTATGAACCCTTTATCGATACGATCATTGTCTGTACGATGACAGCCCTGGTGATCGTCATTACAGGGGTATGGGATCCGGCAAACGGCTATGGCGACCTGATAGCGGCAAAAGAGGGAGCTTCACTTACTTCGGCTGCCTACGGAACAGTAATCAGCTGGTTCCCTTCTGTACTTTCACTCTCTATCTTCCTTTTTGCCTTCTCTACGATGATCTCCTGGTCATACTATGGCGAGAGGGCGTGGGTCTACCTCTTTGGAACCAAAAGTTCAGTGATCTACAAGCTGGTCTTTCTCTCTTTTATCGTGATGGCAAGCGTTGTCGATACGGGGATCATGGTGGATTTCAGCTTTATGCTGATGCTGGCAATGGCCCTGCCGAACATTCTGGGGCTCTATATCCTCAGCGGTGATGTAAAAGAGGAGCTGCAAGTCTATCTGAGAAAGTTAAAGGCAGGGAAGCTGGACAAGGAGGCTATTAGAGATTAGTCTCTGATAGGTAGCAGGTAGCAGGTAGCATCATGGCAGAGTCATGATAAGGTGTCAAGTGCTGAGCAGCTTTACTGACGGTGAAGAATTAGGAATATTGTAGGGGCGGATCGTTGTGTCCGCCCGTGGATGACGAGGGTTTTGTAGGGTGGGCTTGCCAGCCCACGCTGTGAGCAATTTAGCCTGGCAACAACAGACGTGATACAGAGACCAGACTCTGGCAGGTTCCAGTGGGACTGAAGCCTCTACTTCCCTTCGAGAGGCTCAGTGCGAAAAGTAAAATTTCTAATTTCTAACTATTCACTATTCACTATTCACTGGGAGCCCAACTGCTCCCTACTACCTACTATCTGCTACCTGCTACTTGAATTAAACAAGTTCGACGTGTTTCTCGCCCTCTTCGAGGTGGCCGATCACGTAACCATCTGTGTTTGCAAGTACTGCATCCACATCCTCGGGCTCGACACACCAGATCATCCCTACACCCATGTTGAAGGCTCTGAACATCTCCTCTTCATCGACATATTGTCCAATGAACTCGAAGATAGGGAGTACTCTGATATCGGCTTTGTTCACAACCGCCTTGATCCCGTCTGGCAATACCCTTGGAAGATTCTCTACAATACCCCCGCCTGTGATGTGCGCAAGCGCCTTCACATACTGCTTGTTCGCCTTATACTCTTTCACATAGATACGTGTCGGCTCAAGCAGTGTCTCCAGAAGCGGTTTCCCGTCAAACTCTGTATCCAGGGTCATACCGAGTTTTTCAAACATCAGTTTTCTTACCAGCGAGTAGCCGTTGGAGTGCACCCCCGAACTTGGAAGCGCGATCAGCGTCTGCCCTGCTTTCACATTGGCCACGGTATCCATCTCGCTGCGCTCTGCGATACCTACCGCAAATCCTGCTAGGTCGAAATCATCCGCTGCGTACATTCCCGGCATCTCCGCCGTCTCTCCGCCTACCAGGGCACACTCTGCGCGTCTGCACCCCTCTGCGATACCTGCAACAACATCTTTGGCATTTTCAGGCAGAAGCTTTCCTGTCGCATAGTAATCAAGGAAGAACATCGGTATCCCGTTGTTGCAGATCAGGTCGTTCACACACATCGCCACCAGGTCGATCCCCACGGTATCGAGTTTACCGCTTTCTATCGCGATCTTGAGCTTCGTTCCTACTCCGTCTGTTGCAGAGAGCAATACAGGCTCTTTATATCCTGTTGGCAGCGCATAGGCTCCCGCAAAAGAACCGATCCCGCCGATCACATTGCTGTCGAATGTCGACTTTACATCCGCCTTGATCGCCTCTACAAATGCATTCCCGGCATCGATATCAACACCGGCATCTTTATATGAAATATTGGCCATAGTTACCTTTCTTCTTTCTCTTTACACGGAGGAAATATCTTCTTCAGTATCATAAGACCCGGACACCATCCGGTCAATCCGGCGATGATCAGCATGATCATCATTGCTAACTGCACGATAAACGCCAGCTGAAGCATCCCCGGCTCGCCGGCGATCCCCATGGCTGCCATCCCCATGACCATACCAAGAATGATCGCCTGAATGAGACGTTGCATCTTCTCTGCACACATGAATCTATCCTCTTGTTGTTTTGCCGTATTATATCGAGTTTTAGCTGTTTATCCATCTATATGACGTAGTTAAGCAAAGCTTAACTTTGTCTCTAAAAAGCAAGTTGCCATCTAGGCAATTTGCTTTTTAGAGATTGCTAACGCTGAGTTTGCTTACGACTCAGCATTTAGTGCTTCGCTTGCACTGCGATCTAGTCGCTTGTCAGCAGCAGGCACCTGAGGGAAGTGCCCTTGGGGTGCCCATGCAACTAGTTGCATTTAACTATTTAATTTACGTCCCAGTTTTGCTTCGACCGAACCGACTTTTTTGTTGAGCCTTCCTACCGGCCCCTTGCGGTAATCGATCTTGATCGTACTGTAGACACGCTCACAGTCGCTCTGCAGTTCCTCATAGGCTTTATTGATCACTGCCAGGACCTCCTCGACCGTCTCGCCCTCGATGATCGTACCCATGGGGGTAAGCTGATATGCAAGCCCACTCCTGTCCACGATATCCAACACTCTGGCTACAAACGCGCTCTTGCTCTGTGTCTGTTCTGTAGGGAACATTGCAAATTCTACCAATGCTGACATGATCTATCCTTTTATGATTGAATATTTCTTCTTTACTTTTGAATAGCTATAATACCCTATGAATATTAAACCCATGATAATCGTCGGTGCAGGTGCCGCAGGACTCTGTGCGGCCATTACAGCTGCAAGAAACGGTATAAATGTCACCCTTCTGGAACAAAACAGCAGACCAGGCAAAAAGATCCTGGTCAGCGGCAACGGCAAATGCAATATCACCAATGCACATATCACCCCTGCCCGTTTTCACTCCCAAAACCCTGAATTTGTAGAGCAAGTGCTTGAGGGGTACGGCATGGAACGTGTGAAAAACTTTTTTGACTCTATAGGTCTGCCGGTCATAGAGGGCAAAGAGGGGAAGATGTTCCCGATGAGCCTGCAGGCGGGAAGTGTCACGGAGCTGCTCGAGTACGAAGCAGAGACTTTGGGGGCGGAGATCATCACAGCGTGCGAAGTGCTCAGAATCGACAAAAAGAACAATCATTTTCTACTGGAAACCAGCCAGGGTACCATGCTATGTGAAAAACTCCTGCTCGCTTCCGGTTCTCCCGCAGCACCGCAGCTTGGCGGCAATGAGAGCGGCCTGAGATTTGCCGAGTCGATGGGGCATACCCTGATCCCGAGCCATCCTGCTCTTACCCAGCTCGTCAGCGAGGAGAAGTGGGTCAAACAGGCAAGCGGCGTCAAAGTGGCAGGTCTGGCAAAGCTCTATGCCAACGGAGTCTATATCACCGAAAAAAAGGGGGACCTGCTCTTCACCAACTACGGTATCAGCGGACTGGCGATCCTTGATCTCAGCCGTGAAGTGAGCCTCAGACTGGCAGAATACGAGTACTGTGAACTGAGCTTGGACCTGATGCCTGGACTCAGCAAAGAGAAACTTACCAAATTTCTGCTTGACAGAGTCAATCAGGAGTGCCACAAACCGCTTACCCTCTGGCTGCAGGGGGTCATCAACAAAAAACTTATTCACATCCTCCTCGAGCAGTCCGGATGCAAGGCCAAAACCGAGAAGGAACTGAACCGAAAAGAGATAGGGAAACTCGTCTATGCGATCAAGAACCTCAAACTCCCCATCAGTGACACCAAGGGCTTCAAAGGTGCCGAAGTCGCCACAGGCGGTGTCGATACCCGCGAGGTCGATCCTGTAACGATGGAGTCCAGACTGGTACCCAACCTCTACTTTGCCGGAGAGATCCTCGATGTGGACGGAGACAGAGGCGGATTTAACTTCCACTTTGCATGGGTGAGCGGGATGAAGGTAGGTAGTAGGTAGTAGATGAGGAGTGTATAAAGATCGTGAACAGTTTCACGATCTTAGCGACGGAACCATGAGAGCTGTGAAGCAAAAGCAAACTGCTTTGCTTTTGTAAGCTCGGAACTGGAAGCGATGTGCAGAATGCACCGCTGTAGGCTAAGTCGGAACGAAGTGTAGCCGTGGAGGCATAGGTAGTAGGTAGTAGGTAGTATCATGACAGAGTCATGATACTGTGTCAAGTGTTTGAATATATTTTTCCAGTTTGTAGGTTTATCTGAAGGGGTATTAGTGAAGTAAGGGGGCTTACTGGTAGTAAGTGACCGAACGGAACGTAGCCGTTCAGCCGAAGATGCAAAGAACTAAAAGAACTATTATCTCCCTGCGTTCTTCTTGTCTCTCTGGACTCTCTTTCTCATATTCGGATCCAAATATCTCTTACGGATACGGATGCTCTCAGGCGTCACTTCGATCAGCTCGTCGTCTTCGATCCACTCCATCGCTGACTCCAGTGTCACAGGGCGTGGCGGAACAAGTTTGATCGCATCATCGGCACCGCTGGTTCTCATGTTGGTCAGCTGTTTTCCTTTCAGCGGGTTCACTTCCAGGTCTCCCGGTCTCGCACTCTCGCCGATGACCATACCGTCGTATACCTTATCCTGAGGCTTGATGAACATGATCCCTCTTGCCTGAAGGTTAAAGATAGAGAAGGCTACCGCTTCACCATTGTCCATAGAGATCAACGCACCCGGAGTACGGCTCTGTACCACACCGCTGTACGGTCTGTACTCGATGAATGAGTGGTTCATGATCCCCTCACCTTTTGTATCTGTCAGGAACTCTGAACGGAAACCGATCAAACCGCGTGCAGGGATCTCGAACTCCAGTCTTACTGTACCGTCAGGCATAGGAGTCAGTGATGTCATCTCTGCTTTTCTCTTACCGAGTTTCTCGATCGCAACCCCTTGGAACTCTTCAGGTACATCCACTACCAGGTGTTCAAACGGTTCCATCTTCACACCGTTCTCTTCTTTTACAACGACCTCAGGACGCGCAAGAAGGAACTCAAACCCTTCTCTTCTCATGTTTTCAGCCAAAATACCGATCTGAAGCTCACCACGTCCTGAAACCTTGAACGATGCTTCACCCATCGGTTCCATACGCATCGCGATGTTGGTCTCCATCTCTTTTTCAAGTCTCTCTCTGATCTTGTTGGAGGTGACGTGTTTACCTTCCTGACCTGCAAGCGGACCGTCGTTGACCGACATGACAACGGAAAGCGTAGGCTCTTCGATGTGAAGCGGGTCAAGTGCCACAGGGTTTTTCATATCACAGAGGCTGTCACCTACATCGATATCCGAAAATCCTGCTACTGCTACGATATCTCCAGCTTCTGCTTCGGTGATCTCGATCTGCTCAAGACCTTTGAAACCGATCAGTTTGGAGATACGGCTTTTTATCTTTTCACCGCTTGCTTTTACCAGCAGACACTCATCACCCTTCTTCAATCTTCCGTTGAAGATACGGGAGATACCGATACGTCCTACAAAGTTGTCTGAAGCAAGTGTAAAGACCTGTGCCTGTACATCATTGTCCGCTGATCCTGTAGGATACGGTACTTTTTCAAGAATCGCTTCAAAAAGCGGTCCCATGTCTTTGTTCTCATCTTCCATTTCCCACTTCGCATACCCGTCTCTTGCTGCTGCATAGAGTACAGGGAATTCAAGCTGCTCTTCATTCGCATCCAGTGCAACCAGAAGGTCGAACATCTCATCAAGTACACGTTCCGGATCTGCACCGTCTTTATCGATCTTGTTGATCACCACAACCGGGATCAGACCGAGTTCGATCGCTTTTTTAAGTACGAACTTCGTTTGTGGCATTGCACCTTCCTGTGCATCAACGAGCATCAAAACACCGTCTACCATCTTCAATACACGTTCTACCTCTCCACCAAAGTCGGCGTGACCCGGAGTGTCGATAATGTTGATCTTGTGGTCACCGTAAGTGATCGCAGTGTTTTTTGAAAGGATCGTGATCCCTCTTTCCTTTTCGATATCATTGCTGTCCATCGCACGCTCTTGTACCTGCTGGTGTGCTGCGAAGGTACCTGACTGTTGGAGAAGCTGATCGACCAGTGTTGTCTTACCGTGGTCAACGTGGGCGATCACGGCAATATTTTTAATTTTTTGCATGGGTGTTCCTGAAGGCAAAAAGCCTATATTTTTCGCGAATTATATCTAAAAATTATTACAGTCACATACTTTATAGTGTCAAACCGTAAAGGTCATGGTAGCTCTTCATCGCATACCGGTCCGTCATCGAGGCAATAAAGTCGGCTACGACCCTCTCTTTGGGGCGATGTGCCAACAGCTCTTTCTGATAGGAGGGGAGCAGCCCCTCATCTTCGGTAAATGCCTTGTAAAGCCCTTGGATACACTGCTTTCCCGCATACATCTTGCGTATGATCTTTTCATGCCTGTAGAGCTTTTGGTACATGATCTTCTTCAGCTCTTTGAGCCCTCTTCCTACCTCTTTGGAGAAACCGACCGGAAGCGGGAGCGAAGCATCCAGCACAGCACAGAGGGGAGTCTCTCGTCGATACCTCTTCACCCCCTCTTTGGAGTTTTCTATAAAATCCTCTACCAGCACCTTGATAAGCCCTGCGACAAAACGGTGACGGTAGAACTTCTCACCCCTCCCTACCCCTTCGCTGATCACCATCTGATCCACTCTTTTGCAGAGCGGATTCTCCAGAAGATCCTCAAAACCGATCAGCCCGTATTTCACCCCGTCATCGATATCATGTGACGTATAGGCGATCTCATCGGCATGATCGACGATCATCGCTTCAAGAGAGGGGTGCCTGTCCAGTCTGAACCGTTCATCCAACCCCTCCAAAAAGGGTTTTTTATAGGGGTAGGAGTGTTTCAGTACTCCCTCAAGTGTTGCAAAGGTGAGATTGAGTCCGTCAAAATCCTTATAGCGTTTTTCTATTTTTGTCAACACCCTGAATGACTGAAAGTTATGCTCAAATCCCCGTGGTCTGCCATCGGTTTTCAGTAACCTATCCAGCGCATCTCCCCCTACATGTCCAAAGGGGGTGTGCCCCAGGTCATGCGACAGTGCGATCACTTCGGCCAATGTCTCGTTCAGCCCGAGCATTCTTGAAAGTGTACGTGCGATCTGGCTTACTTCAAG
>DSDW01000164.1 GCA_011048515.1 Campylobacterota bacterium
AAAACCGGCGATCACCGTAGTGACATAGGCGGAGTTTGCCCAGTCATACAGTGCCCATGCATAGATGCTTCTCTTTTTCATAGGTACATCATGACCTATTTTGGATAAAATAGAGATTATGGACTTTCTGGAACTCTTCAACAAACCAAACCTTATCGCAGCCCACAGAGGCGACCGCTCAAGAAAACCGGAAAACACCCTGGGTGCCCTGGTCTCCTCTGTCGGCAGATGCGACTTCGCAGAGATCGATGTGCAGCTGACGAAGGATCTCGTGCCGGTTATCGTCCATGATGAGACGCTTGCGCGGACCAGTGATATCTCAAAGATCAGAGCCTTTGAAGATCGTGCCCCCTGGAGAGTCTCTGATCTTACACTGCAGGAGCTTGAGCAGCTGGACTTTGGAAGCTGGTTCGACGGCCGCTATGCGCCGCTCCTTACCCTGGAAAAGGCACTCATTTTTGCCAAAGAAGCTCAACTCTTTTTGAATATAGAGATCAAAGATAGCTCACATGTTTTTGCTGATAAAGTGGTCGTAGAGAGGGTCATCGGTCTTATCCAGAGGACGCAGACAGAACATCTGGTCCTGCTCTCTTCTTTTTGCCACAGCTACCTTCCTCTCTGTAAACAATATGCTTCGGGGATACCCACAGCTGCCCTGCAGGTACACAAACACCCAAACGAACTCATCCCTTATCTTCAGACCCTGCAGGCGGATGCCTATCACCCTGAAGAGAAGATCGCGACCCCCGATATCGTAGCGCGTTTAAGAGATGCGGGTTTTTTTGTGAATGTCTATACCGTCAATGATCCTGCACGACAGCAGGAGCTCTTCAGCTGGGGTGTCAACGGTGTTTTTACCGACTGTTTAACGGAGTGACATACGGCAAATAGCACATTTTTACATTTTGACGAAATAATACTTTACTTTTTACGTATTATATAGTATCCTTAAAAGAATCATAAGATATTCGAAATGTCACAAAATCGAGGGGAAGAGATGGATGCAAAGAGATCTATACTGGTATATTCTGACGGGGATGCAAAAGAGATCTTAAAATCACAACCGGAACTTGACCGTGAACTCTCTATAGAACTTGCCAACACGCTTTTCCCTTTGAAAAGGTTTACCCCGACAGAAGACGGGAATTTGCTTCTGACCAACGCACAAAAGAACACACTCTATATCGGATCTTATCCCGGCTTGACGATCGTTTCTACCCCTGCCATTGCCATAGACTATCCCTCCCGTCTTCCCGGATCATTTCTCGATCCTGAACTGGGAAATACGATACATCTCTTTGCAATGCACAACGCCGTTGAGTGGTTTGCCTATGCGATATGGAAAAACGGAACCCTCGTAAGATCTTTAAGTGTATCAGGAAACGATGGACAAATCCTTGAAGATATCGGCCCCAGACAACCCTTTGAAGAATATCACTGGTCGGAAGGACACCCGCTTTTTGAGAATCCGGAAGAAGAGAACTGCTCCCCTTTCAACTTCAACCCTCTCGATCTGGGAGATGCGGCGTTCAATGAATATCTGGGCTACCAGATAGAGGGATACACTAGTGATTCATCGCCTATCGATCCGTCACAGATACCGTTGGTAGGGCTTCAGAAACTTCCCTGGTGGAAGATCTGGTAAGATAGTATTACAAGAGTAAGATATATTTGTGTATACTTAATCACATTAAAAAAGGGGAGAGAAAATGAAATATAAAATCATATCTTTAGTTGCCGCATCATTCTTTTTTTCAGGATGTGCAGGAAGTTTGTCCACAGCTGTGCCAAACAATACAATAACCTATAGCGAGCAGACGGAGAATGCATATATTGTCTTTTCCAGACCAAGTATTTTGGGAGCAGCACTAAGCAATACCATTATCGAATTTGATCCAAAAACAAATCATACGAAATACGTTGGTACTCTTGGAGCGCAAACAAGAATAGCCTATAGAACTTCACCCGGAACCCACTATTTTTATATGAGCGGTGGAGAAAATGATGATATGATCAAAATAACAACCCAAAAAGCTACTGAATACTATGTACACACACAAGCGCAAATGGGACTGGTTGCAGGAAGATTTTATTTCAAGCCGATCCGTTATCACAGTGTAAAAACCGCAAAAGCACTAAAGAACGCTGCATGTGATCAAAAGGTTTTGAATCAATATATGTTTAAAGCAATTAAAGACGACAGTAGTAACCTACTTGGGATAAACAAATATCATAGTACAAAACACAATATTGATATAGAGTGCAAAAAAGGCACTGTAACAAAATCTAAATATACAGGTGTTATTTTTGAAGAATTATCCGAAACTCCGCTCATTCAGCCAAACGAGAAAGGATATGCATATTATAAAGAGCATCTGCCAAATTACCTACAAGAGATCAAAGAGGACTTTGCTGAATGGGATAGAGAAAATTCCGCACAAACAGCATTACATCCAAATGATGGAAAACCTTTAGGTCAATAACATTCGCAAGGAAGCCAAGATAGAAAATCCTGCTATTTTCAACTATCTAAGCTTCCATTGATACAAACAGATTCACCCATACTTACCAACTACTTTTCTATTGATCTGAAAACAACCAACTGTCAAAGAACCACTACGAATCCTCTGATATTTTCAATATAATATATCAAAAGGAGTTGCCATGAAGATCGCTGCATCAGGATGTCTGTTGGGAGAAGAGATACGCCACAACGGCGGACACAAACGTGATGATTTTGTAACCGATATGCTGGGCAGGTATGCGGAGTTTATCTCATTCTGCCCCGAGCATCTAGCCTTCGGTACCCCCAGGGACTCCATCAGGCTGGTCAATACCTCTGACGGTATCATCGTACAGAAGAACAAGAACTCCGAAGATGTGACCGATGCGCTGACACAAACCTCCAAAGAGGAACTGGAAAAGATCGCACAGCAGCCGCTGGGCGGGATCATCCTCAAGTCCAAGTCACCAAGCTGCGGCCTGGGAAGCACCGTACTCTACAGGGCCAACGGCTATGCGGAGAAAAAAGGGAGCGGGATCTTTGCGCAATTGTGTCAGAAAAAGTTTCCTCTCCTGCCGATAGAAGAAGAGGGACGGCTGCAGGACCCCTGGCTTAGGGAGAACTTTGTCATGCAGCTCTTTGCCTACGATGATTTTGAGACCTTCAAAGCTTCCAAGCCGACCATGAAAGATCTAGTAGGGTTCCACCAAAGCTACAAGTTCATGCTCCAGTCAAAAGATGACCAAAGCTACAGAGCGCTTGGCAATATCGTGGCAAACCGTCACGGAGATACCTTTGAAGCACTGCTGGCTGCGTACGAAACACGCTTCAAAGAGACCATTGCGCACAAAAGTTCTATAGGAAAAACACGCAATGTACTCGAACACATGGCAGGCTTTCTGAAAAAGCATCTGAGTGATGTGGAAAAACGTACCCTGCATGAGCAGATACGTGACTATGCCGCCAAAATCCTCCCGCTCATTGCGCCGCTGAGCACCCTGGATATGCTGGCAAAAGAGCATCAGGTCTCCTATCTGCTGGGGCAGAAGTTCCTTCACCCCTATCCCAAAGAACTGGCACTGCGTTCGGATATAAGAAGCGGAAAATGAGACGGATACTCTGGTTCAGACGGGACCTGAGGGTCACGGACAACCCCCTGCTCTCCCTGGAGGGCGAAGTGCTGCCCATCTTTATCTTTGATACCAACATCCTGGATCCTCTTCCCAAAAATGACCGAAGGGTTACCTATATCTTTGACCGGGTCATGGGGCTGAAAAGCTCCCTGCGATCACTGGGGCTTGATCTTATGATCTTTTACGGCGATCCGGTGGAGATCTTTGATCTCCTTGAGAAAGAGGGATTTGATGAAGTGGCAGCAAGCGGGGATTATGACAGCTACGCAAGAGCGCGGGATACACAGGTCTCCATGATCCTCCCCTTCAACTCCCTGCAGGACACCTATATCTTCACGCCTGATGAGATCCTCAAAGATGACGGGACACCCTACCTGGTCTTCACCCCTTTCTACAGCAGGGCCAGATCACTTTTTGGCAAAGCACACCTCCGCCACTACACACCCGCGAAGCAAAGACTTCTGGCAGCGCACTATGAGGAGATCACCGAGATTAAAGGGGGTGCCGAAAGGTCACTGCCGCTTGCACTGCAATCACTGGGCTTTGATGAAAACAGGCCGGAGATCACAAGCCTTGAGCTGAAGGTGGCAGCATTGGAAAAGAAACTCCCGGCCTATGCCAAAGAGAGGGACTACCCTGCCCGGGATGCCACCTCCAACCTCTCTCTTGAACTGCGTTTCGGCGCGCTGGGGATCAGAGAGCTGCTGCGTTTCCTCTCAGAGCAGAAAAAGCGCGGCATCGATACCGAACCTTTTTTCAGGCAACTGGTATTTCGCGACTTCTACGCCTGTCTGCTCTACCATTTTCCGGAGCTTGCATGGAAGAATTACAGGTATCCATTCAACGGTATCGAGGATCAGGAGAGGTTTGAGGCATTCTGCAAGGGCAGAACCGGTGTGCCGATCGTCGATGCGGGGATCAGACAACTGCTTCAAAGCGGAGTGATGCACAACCGTGTGCGGATGGTCTGCGCCTCTTTTTTTACCAAAGACCTGCTGCTGCCGTGGCAGCAGGGGGAGAAGTTCTTTGCCCAACACCTGCTTGACTACGACGCCGCATCCAACATCCTCTCCTGGCAGTGGAGTGCGGGTACGGGGATCGACCCTCAGCCCTACTTTCGTATCTTCAACCCGTGGCTTCAGGCAAAAAAGTTCGACAAAGAGGCGGCGTATATCAAACAATGGGTGCCTGAACTGAAAACTTTGGATGCCAAACAGATCCATGATGAGAGATTCATGCTATCATACTGCATAGAGAACTACCCCAAACCGATGGTAGTCCACAATGAGGCTTCAAAAGAAGCACTCGAGTACTTTAAAAAAAGAGTGGCAGAAGGAGTGAAGCATGCTTGATCTTCAGGATATGCGTACAGACTATATGAAAGGGACGCTCGATGAGTGCAATGTACCTTCAAACCCCTATCTTCTCTTTGAGCAGTGGTTCCAGGAAGCGATAGATTCGCAGATCAAGGACCCCAATGCGATGCTGCTTGCAACGGCCGGAGAGAACGGCCAGCCCAATCTCAGGGCTGTCCTTCTGAAGATCTTTGACGAGCGGGGTTTTGTCTTCTTTACCAACTACAACAGTGTCAAGGCCGAAGAGATCGCACAAAATCCCAAAGTAGCCGTTGAGTTTCTCTGGCTGGAGCTTGAGCGGCAGGTGCGCATCCTCGGGAGATGCGAGAAGATCACCGCCAAGGAGTCGCTCTCCTACTTCATGAAACGCTCCCGTGACAGCCAGATCGGTGCCTGGGTCAGCGACCAGAGCAGTGTGATCACTTCACGCAAAGCGTTCCAGATGCAGATCGAGAAGATGAAAGAGAAATTTGCCAAAGGCCATGTCCCCCTGCCCGACTTCTGGGGAGGCTACCGTGTGATCCCCGAGCAGATAGAGTTCTGGCAGGGAAGACCCAGCCGCTTGCATGACCGTATCCTCTACAGCAAAGAGGCAGAGGGGTGGAAGATCGAGCGGCTGGCCCCGTAGGGAGTGTTCATAATTCTGGAGAAACAATTTTATGTCACTTATTTGTCACATGAAATGAATTGTGAAACTTATCATCTTGACAATCCTCTGTTAGGTCAAAAA
The DNA here is from genome assembly GCA_011048515.1 of Campylobacterota bacterium. Classification (GTDB taxonomy): domain Bacteria; phylum Campylobacterota; class Campylobacteria; order Campylobacterales; family Sulfurovaceae; genus Sulfurovum. The sequence goes on from DSDW01000164.1 coordinate 5,722, forward strand.
ACAGTATTTTAAGATTCAATCCTTCATTTGATTCACATGTTTTATTTTTGAAATAATGATAGTGTTTGCCTTGGTCTTTATCAATTTTATCAAGCGGATAAATCAGAAACATATCTTTACAGTTTTCATACTTAGTACCATAAGCATAAAGTTGATACATATCATTTTGTGACACACCTTGGTGAGTTTTATCCTCACTAAGTATCTTCCATTTTGTGTCTGCTATCATTTCATTTGCTTTATTCTTATTGATAACAATATCTGGTTTAAGTGCAAACTTATTAGGCTCTTCAATAAGGTACTTTCCTTTATCTTGCAAACATACATCTAATCCTTTTTGTTTAAGATAATATCCTACATAACTCTCAAATAGAAGATTCATATCAAACAACAATGCAAAAGCTATATCCTTACCCTTATACGGGCTGAAAGAGTTTTCTAATAAGAAGATACGGCACCACCTCAATACCTGTTCATAATCTTTCATTTGACGGTCAAGCCTAACCTTGGAAAAACCTATTTTGATATCCTTACATGATGATATCTCATCAAAGACAAAGAGGAACTCTCTTATACGCTGCTGGTTACGGTTTGATTTTGATTTTTTGTAGAGGAATTCTAAAGTAGTTTTAATGAGTCTATTTTCCACCCTATCACTCAGAAACTCTTGATACTCTACAAAGAAACGCTCTTTATGGATATAGTTTCTTTTGATCTGTTCATTAATTTTTAACTTACCTTTGAGATACTTGAGATTCTCCTCTTTGGTAATGTAGTCAGACTTTAAGCCTTTTTGTATGAGTTTACTCAACTCTTCAAGGAACATAGTGATAAATATCTCTAAAAGTGGCATCTTATCACTTTTAAGATGTGCAGCATTGAAGTTTTTAAAAGGAGATTTTTTAAGAGTCTTTAGCATACGAACAAGAATCTCTTTAGATTTATCTTCTTTCAGGTTTGAAATTTTTGGTAATATCTCTATCGTTGTACCAATTTTAGTTTGTATAACACCAACATAGTTTTGAGCTTGTAATACTTCACCCATACCACTTTTGTATGTTGGTTTCAAAAAAATAGTTTGCTCATTATTTTTTAAAACAAATTCTTTAATCTCATCAAAAATTTTTTTTGATACTACAAGATTATAGTTCAAATCCAAGCCCATAATAGAATTATCTTTTTTACTATAAATAGACCTAAATTCTAAAATTGAAAAATTATTTTGTTTCATAGATTTGTATATAACTCTCAGGTTTTTCAAATGCATCTTTATTTATTTCAAAGACTTTTTGTTCATCATCTAAATCTACTTCTCCTATTGAACCAAAAAGCTTACTAACCTCATAATTATTATTAATTTTTACAAACTGATATTCTTCATTGTCTCTTGTTTTTTGATTATCTCCAAGTACCAGACGTATCTTCTCCCAATCATCATAAAAATACTCCTGAAGCAGTGGGATTACCTTGTTACGAAAGATATTAGCAAGTTCTGTTTTTGCTCCATCACCATCTTTTCCCTTTAAACTCATAAAGTAAGCATGACCGATAGTGTGGTCTCTATCGTAGAGATACTCAATACGTTGATTTATTTTTTTCAATAGAAGACGGATATTGATTTTATCAACCCTTAAATCATTATTTTGTGGTTCATTTGAGTTAAAATCAACAATCTTCTGTGCATTCTTAGATAAAACTGCTAAATCTGGCATCATCTCCTCAAACTCAAATCTACGTCTAAGTGCTGTATCCATAAGTGCAATGCTCCTATCAGCTGTGTTCATTGTCCCTAATATATATAAGTTTGAAGGCACGCCAAGTTCATTGCCACTATATGGCAACTTTACTTTTATTTCTTCATCCTCTCCAATACGTTTTGATGGTTCAATAAGAGTAATCAGTTCTCCAAAAATCTTAGATATGTTTCCTCGATTTATTTCGTCGATAATAAGAATATAGTTTTTCTCAGTATTATCAATAGTCTTTTTCTCAGATAGGTATTGTAAAAGGTTTTCTTTATCCACACCTTTTGGTCTATTTAAAGTTACTTGAGTGAAATACCTATCACTGATTTCACTGTAACTTCTAGAGGTTGTAAACTTTTTCAACCATTTAATTTTTCTCTTGTGCTTAAAATCAGAGTTTTCATCATAAAAATATTCTCCAACTATAATGGCCTGAAAAATCAAGACAACACAATGCTCTGATTTATTTCCACCTTTTGACCTCTAAATCATGCCACATTTTTAATAGATTCAAGATAAAGATTCATCGGTTTTTGATAGTTG
>DSDW01000138.1 GCA_011048515.1 Campylobacterota bacterium
ATAATGTAGTTATCAAAGGACTTGAAAAAAAGTTTGGTTCAAGTGTAGATGACCTTAAGGGGAAAAGCTTTTTTGATAAGATCATCCAGTTACCATTTAATCTCCCTGTGGCACAGTACGATGTGAGTAAATATTTTAAGGAGCTATTGCACGGAAAATTTGAGTACAGGGAAGATGATATAGAAATCTTTGTGAAATTAGCTAATAATTCTGTAGGATTCAATCCAAGAAGTATGAAGAGGCTATTTAACTCACTTCAACTGCTTAAAATGGTAGCAAGTTCCAAAAATATTCTTGGAAGAGACAGTGTAGCCACAGCAGAAGAGAAGCAGCGCATCCTCTTCGCCATTCTATGTCTCCAAACTGCTTATGAACCGATGTACCGCTTTATGCTTAAACATAAAAGCAAGATCGACCAGGAGTTCTTTGATCTATTTAGTGATTTGGAGACTCTAAAGGATAGTGACTATTATGATGAAGTTAAAAAAGATCTTGCAATCAATGAAGATGACGAAGACAAAGTCGTCAGGTTTTTAGAGTTTTTAAACACTTTTTATGAAGCCATTCAACTAGACTCTGATCAAAGTGAAGATGCCAGTGAAAACCTCTCAGATAAAGAGCTTGAAAATCTGATGCGTTTTCTCTCTTTTTCTTCCATTACGACAAGCAACACTAGAGGAATTGATGCTTCAAGTGGTACATTCCAGTTCAAGTCTATAGCATTGCCATTTATGAATGAAACATTGATACCTCGACTTATCAATGAACTTGAAGCAATGCACAGCAAACTGGAGATTCATTCCAATAATAATTCAGGAAAGATTTCTTTTGTTTTTGAACAGGGAAGTATGCAGTTTGAATTTGTCGTATGGCGTAACAATAAAGAGATCATTGTCGGATTGGATCATATAGAGGGTAATAAAGATACAGTTTATAAATGGTTTAAAAAATATCTTTCGGAAACTTATCCCAACATGGTATATAAAAAACGTTTGAAATATGCATATCTTACACTTGAATCTCACAAGTACAGTGAACCCGAACTGTCACAGGGCGAAGAGACAAAGATGGAAATCTATAAAAACATAGCGATGAGATGTTTTGAAAATGTCATTCCTAAATTAAGTAAGCATTATCAGGAAACTGAGCCACTGATACGAAATGTACAGCAATTCATCAATCGGCTCATTGTACAGCTTAAAAAAATCTTTCCAACTGAGGAAGGATGGGTTGTTGATGCAGGAAATGTACTTAGTCTAAATTATCATGAGCCAATCAATATCTACCAGCAGGAATGGGGACGGGACAGATTTGCTATCGCGATTGAATCTGACAAATCACTTTTCAGAAGAATTTATTTTGGGATAAAAGGGGTAAATGGTTCTCAAAAATATGACAAGCATCTCCATGAAGTTCTTTTTAATGCATTCAAGTCAAAATTTGGAGGAGGTGAAAGTTCAAATTGGTGGGTGTATTATAAATATCTTGACCAATATGGCGATACTATAGACGGTGAACCATATTATGAAAAAACCGGAAAGTATCTTTACCCAGAGACAGAACATGAAAATGAAGCGTTGAAGTATATCTTGACTCAGGTTGCAGGATTAAAAGCATATAATGAACAATTATCGGAACTGGCAAATATTAAAGTATAGACGCAACATATGGAAAATAGTATGGAAGATTTTAATATTACAGAATTAAAGGAATTTTTTGACAAATATACTGAGTTTAAAAAAACATTAATTTCAGACTATGAGCAGAAACTGGACTTGTTTTTTAACAAGTTTTCTTATCGTAAAAAACTATTTCAAGATTTTCAAGAAGAAGTAAATAGAAAGATTTCCAGTGATTTTAATGTTTTTGATTTGATAGACATCAATGAACTATCTTTATCCAATATCATTGCACTTTTACTTGATACAAAAGGAAGCCATGGACAGGGAAGAGTTTTTTTAGAAGTGTTTATCGATTGTTTTGTAAAACAAATGCAAACTGACCAACTGAATAAAGATTTTAAAGTTTACACAGAGTATGCGGCAAATGGCAATAGGAGAATTGATATCTTATTAAAAAGTAGTGATTTTGCTGTTATTATAGAAAATAAACCATATACTTATGATCAGCAAGATCAAATAACAGATTATATCTCATATATGGAAGACAGTCATATTCCAAATTATAGAGGAAAACTTTTGACAATATATTTGAATAAAAATGAGGATATGCCTAAAAACTTTAGTGATGCTTCCAAGATAAAATCGTTGAATGACAAACAAAAAAATGGTGAATTCATTATAGTCTCTTATGATGTTTTTGCGAAGACATTTCTACAGCAGTGTTATGAAAAATGCGAATCTACTAGATTTAGATATTTCATCGCGGATTTTATAGAGTTTATCGAGAAGAACCCAAGTTTTATAAATAATGGAGAGCATTAGAATGGATCATTTGAAAAATCAAATATTGAAAGAATATTTAGCAAATAATGCTGATAGATGGCAGATGGCAGAGAAGATCTATAAGTATTTAAAAAGAACGGAATTATTATCCAATGCTGAAAAAAAAATGATTCAAGATTTTCTGGCTGAAGACGATAAACATAAATTATTATCAATTGATATCGCTGATAATTTTGAATACCTATTGCAATCAGAAATTCAAAGTATGTCAGAGTTGATTGGCAAAGAGGTGATGTTGAATTTCCCTCAAATTATATCTGCAGAGTTTGGTGGACTTGCAAAACATGAGCATTATATAAACTTTGATTTACCAAATAAAGTAAAGTTGCAATTTAGATATAGTCGATATCCATATTTCAATCTAGGTAGCATCTGGGTTCAGTTTTATAAAACGGGATTAAATGAAAACGAAATGAAATCGATCATTGAGAAAATAGCCTTAGAATATATTACTTCATTTAAGTGGAACTCGATTTATAAACATATAAATCATAAATTCATTGATGAAGATAAGTTGTATGAGACTATTTTTGATCACGAAGAAATAGAAAGAATAATCAAGAGTCACTCAAGGCTTTATGGAATAGTGGAGAATCTGATTCGAATATTCAATATAGATTTGAGAAGAGAATTAATTATTGCTTGATAAATGATGGTGAGAAAAATAGATGAAACCAAATCTTTTTAAGTATGCAACAAGCGAATTAAGCCAAGATGCTTTTATATGTTGGCTTCTTGAATGGTCTAACCCGATCTATAAAAATACAGATATGACGATTCATTCCATCGGGGTTAAGTTTTTAGATAGCATATTTGATAAATCCGAACACAGCAAACCGCGGACTTATGTTAAGGTTACAGTCATCAAACAAGAACTTCATGTTGATGTCTTGGTCATTGTCAATGATACGTTTTGTATCATCATTGAGGATAAGACAAATACAATCAACCATTCGGATCAATTAAAGAGATATAAAGAAAAAATTGGAAATAAACACTCAGAACTGATTATTTTACCTATCTATTTTAAAACGGGGGATCAAAGTAACTATAAAGATGTAATCGATAATGAATATCATGTCTACACGAGAAAGGATTTACTTTCTGTATTGCCTGAAAATTCTTCCAATGATATACTCAATGATTTCCGAAATTATCTACAAACAATCGAAAACAACGTACAGAGCTATCAAAATACCGCTATAGGCAAATGGGCTTCATGTAAAGGGTTTTTTATCGATTTGCAGCAAAGACTTCAAGATGGAGACTGGAATTATGTGCCAAATCCAAGGGGAGGGTTTTGGGGGTTTTGGTGGAGCTTTCAGGATGTAGAGGACTATCGTATATACCTACAGCTCGAATATGAAAAACATCATTTCGCATTAAAGGTCAAAATAACTTATCGATCTAAAAAAGAAAAAATTGATAAAAAATTATTGGCTCATTGGAAAACACGTATCTTGAACGATAAGATAAGAAAGCCAAAAAAAGTTGTGAGTGGCAAATGGTCTACTATTGGTATTGTAGAGGGAAATGATTTTATCGTAAAGGGTAGTGAAGAAATCATTGACATGGAACAAACAGTAAAAAAACTACAATCGATTGAACAGTTGCTGATAAAGATAATTCATGGTGATTGATAGAGACACATGATGTCCACATTCATCGATATACTATCAATCAACCAAAACAAAAGGAGAAAAAGAAAATGAGTAAAGTTCAATGTCCGGCATGTGGTTCAAAAGGCGGGTATCAAGTTTGGTATTGTCCGGATTGTGGCGATACACGATGTACAAAAGCAGGCTGCAAAGGTACGATGAACAAGGGGCTTGCAGCGCCGGGGAACTACCATCAGGTCGGTTGCAGAGTCTGCAAAAGTAAAAATGTTAGAAAGATCGGCTAAATGACACTTTCAAAATCCCAATATATTCGAGGACTACAGTGCCACAAGTCGTTGTGGCTGCTCAAGAATCGACCTGAATTACGTGAGGAACCCGATAGGGCTCAGGAGTCGCTTTTTGATACCGGATACAGTGCAGGTGAAGCTGCAAAGGAACTGTTTCCTGGTGGTGTAGAGATAGAATTTGATGCAGACAATTTCAAGGGGATGCTCGATAAAACAAAAGAGCTTATTGAAAATGGTACAGAAGTGATCTATGAAGCTTCATTTAGTGTAAACGGAATCTTCGTGATGATAGATCTGCTTGTCAAACGTGATGATTTTTGGGATATGTATGAGGTCAAAGCATCTACGGAAGTTAAACAGTATCAGCTCAATGATGCATCGATACAGTGGCATGTAGTAAGTCAGGTCATCCCATTGGATAAAGCATATATCGTGTATATTGACAAAACTTATGAGCGTTTAGGTGATCTTGAAGTGGATAAACTGTTTAAGAGAAAAGATGTGACCGAGATGCTCCTTGAAATGCAGGAACAGATAGAGCCGAACCTTGAAGAGATGAAAGAAGTGTTGGGTGGAGATATGCCTGATGTTGACATAGGAGGACATTGTAGCGATCCGTTTGGATGTGACTTCAAACAACATTGCTGGAAGCATATCCCTTCACCATCAGTCTTTAACCTTTATTGGATGAATTGGTCGAAGAAGTTTGAGATGTATTATAAAGGGATAATAAGTTATCAAGACATTCCCAAGGATCAGAAGCTGAGTTTTACCCAGCAACTACAGGTCAGTACTGCACGAACAAAGGAACCTCATATTAACCCTGATGTGATCCGTTCTTTTGTGCAAGAGGTAGAGTACCCTATCAATTTCTTTGATTTTGAGACCTTCTTTGAGGCAATCCCTCGTTTTAGCAATCAGCGACCTTACCAGCAGATACCGTTTCAGTATTCGCTACATATTTTACATGAGGATGGTACACTGGAGCATAGAGAGTTTTTGGCTGATGAACATAGTGATCCACGGGATGAATTGATTACAAAGATGCTTTCAGATATCACAGAAAGGGGAAGTATCATAGCTTATAACCAGGCTTTTGAGAAAAGAATGATACGTGAATTGGCTACTTGTGATTCAAATAGATCCAAAGAGCTTCTTGCCCTGAATGAAAGGTTCCTTGATCTCATTGTTCCGTTTAGAAATGGTGGATACTATCACCCTGACTTCAACGGAAGTTTTTCTATCAAATCCGTGCTGCCGGCACTCTTTCCTGGTGATCCTGAACTGGACTACAAAAAACTGGGAAGTGTCCAAAATGGTGGTGATGCGATGGATACCTTTGCCAAGCTCCACCTGCTTAAATATCCGTCAAAAAGAGAAGCGATCAGAGCTGACCTTCTGGCATACTGTCGTTTGGATACACTGGCGATGGTGCGCATATGGGAGATGCTGCGTCAATTGGTCAAAGTGGATATCCTCCCCGTGGGTGACGAGATCGCCTGCGGTTAGGCAGAAAAAGTGCAGTGGATCTCTGCCTTTCCTCTGCTTCGGGGGAGGGTGATTTGCAGAAAAGTCACAGGAATTCTGCTATACTTTTCCCAACAAATCCAACCCAAAGAATCCCTATGAACCTTCTCTCCAAAACAGCTCCTCTGGAAGCTTCGATCAAAACAATGAAAGCCGTCCTCAATGATGCAGGATGCGAACCCTGTTTTTCGCAGGAGAAACACCCGCTTGAACACTGTTTTTCGGTCAACCTTGCCTCTGTCGAAGCGCCGCGGCATATCTACTCCAACGGGAAAGGGATCAACTCGCTTGCATCGATGGCAAGTGCGCTTGGCGAGTATATCGAGCGCCTTCAGACCAATAACTTCTTCAATGACTTCTACCTTCCCGGCCGCAAAAGCTACCCAGATGAGGTTGCCTTCGAATTTGGCGGGGGGTATCTCAATGAGACATTGCATGGCATCTATGATCCCTATGGCGAAGTGCAGAGAGAGGACCTGACAGACTACAACAGTGACCACGATACAAAGATTGTCGCTCTCCCTTTTGTGGAGTATTCTAGCGGTGAAAAGGTCTATTTCCCGCTCAATATCCTCAACAACCTCTATGTCAGCAACGGCCTTGCAACAGGCAACACGCCGCAGGAAGCGCAGGTACAGGCACTGAGCGAGATCTTTGAACGTCATGCGAAGCTGGAGATCATCAAAAAAGGGTATGCGCTCCCCTCTTTCCCCGATGAGGTGCTGGAGCGCTTTGAAAGGGTGCATGCCGATGTCAAAAGGCTTCGGGAACTTGGCTACAGGGTAGAGGTGCTGGATGCATCGCTGGGCGGGCAGTTCCCCGTGACGGCCATTTCGCTGATCAACCCTAAAAATGCCTCGTTGTTCGTCTCGTTCGGCGCGCATCCGATCCTGGAAGTCTCGCTTGAGCGGACGATGACCGAACTGATGCAGGGACGGGGACTGGACGATCTGGATGCCTTTGAGAAGCCGACGTTTGACATGAGTCTGGTATCCAGCAGTTTCAACCTCGAATCGCACTACATTGATTCCAACGGGAAGATAGGATTCGGATTCTTGAGTAAGGAGAAAAGTTTTGATTATGCACCATGGGCATACTCCGGGGAGGGAACGGAAGATGAACTGTGTTACCTGAGAGGCCTTTTGGAAGGGATTGGCAGAGAGATCTATCTGCGGGAGTATGACTATCTCGGGTTTTACTCCTGCCAGATCATCGTCCCGGGTTTTTCAGAGGTTTATCCGGTCGAAGACCTTGTCTATAACAATAAAAACAGAGGAAAAGAGATCAGGCAGATGGTGCTCCATTTGGAGGAGTATGATCCCGAAGAGATCCTTGATGTGGTCGAACCCCTGGATGAGTCGATCAGTATCGAAGCCTATATCGGTGTGATCTTCAAGCACAATTTCACGATGGCCGATCTCAAAGCGCAGCTTTATCTTCTGATCGGTGAGAGGGAAAATGCGCTGATACTTCTGGAGATGGGGTCACATCCTGTAGGGCATATCGTTGCAGAGCTGATCCGGATGGAGGAGGCGGGGCTGGCATTTGAGGCATTTGAAGAGGCGCTGAATGCGCTCTATACTCCACAAAATGTCGAAAAAGCCCGGCAGGTTCTGGCACTGGAGACGCTGATGATCGATACGACGCTGCATCAGGACTTCCTGCGTATGCTTGAACTCTATGACAGGCTCTGGGAGAAGAAGGCAAAGATCTTAGGATAGAATATGTCAATATGACATCTTTTGTTTTTTATGCCGTATCTCATGCCATAATAGAGTATCTAAAGCAGAAGGATATATCATGCAGGAGACAAGCAGAAAGATCGGCGACAAAAACGAAACGGAAGCAACCCGCTTCCTGGAACACGAGGGATTTGCGATCGTCGAGCGCAACTACTATGCGAGCAAACTTGGTGAGATCGATATCATCGCGAGAAAAGGGAGTGTGCTGCATTTTATAGAAGTCAAAAGCGCGCAGAGCGATTTTGATCCTGTTCACAACATCACGCCTGCAAAACTCAGGAAAGTCATCAACTCCGCACACTACTACATGAAG
>DSDW01000042.1 GCA_011048515.1 Campylobacterota bacterium
ATCGTCTTCTGTTTGTTGATATCCGTTTCATGCTGTTGTTCGAGCTTGGACAACACTGCTCTTAGCGCTGCATGAAAACCGATATCATGGTTTTCATCCATGTAGCCCTGCATGATTTCAAAATCTTTTAAAAACTGATTGACCTGTTTCAACAGATGGTCACATGCGCACCCCTCCGTGACTGACGGGCGAAGCGAATTGATATGAGAGTGAAGTATCTCTTCGTCAATGGGAATATCCATGATCAACTGGGTCACTTGAAAAAATATCTCGTCAGCCGTTTTCTTCTTTTCATCACTCAAGCCTGTACTTTTGATCGATTTGCGCAGGTCAAACATATAATGGACGGCATTGGTCATCCGGGAGTTAAGCGACTTGAAGTCTTCGGTCAGGCGATTTTTCTTTTCAAAAAGTGATTTTAAATCTCTCAGTTCCTGACCATGCAGCGCATAAATTTTTTGGGAGATTGCATCATCAAACAACGCTTCAAGTCTATCCATGATCTTGCAGATAGTATCATAATCGAGGTATTGATAGCGTTGTAAAAAAAAGTTGTCAAGCTGCTGATCAAGAACAATGATCTCTTCAATATTATTGCGGTACTCTTTATGTATCTTAAGATTTTGATCGATTTTTAACAGATAGACCAAAAGGATCGACAAAGTGACGACAAAAGAGATAAAGAGTACAACAAAACCGTCTATATGCTTCAGGCTGAAAGATTTATTGCTCATCGGCCGGCCCAAGGATCTTTGGCACTTCTCCGGTCAAGGACTCCAAAAATGCCACGATTGCCTCTATCTCTTCAGGCTCCATATATCTTCCCAACTGGAACTGTGACATGATGATCACTGCCTGCTTCAATGTTTCGGCACGGCCATCGTGCATATAGGGTGCGGTCAAGGCAACATTTCTCAATGAAGGAACTTTAAAGACATACTTGTCCTCTTCTCTTTTAGTGATATGATACCTTCCCAGGTGAGCCGAATTGCTCTTCTTGTAGATACCGAATTTATTGTAGAGATTTCCGCCGATATTGATACCGCTATGGCAGAGGATACACCCCTTGGTCTTAAAGAGCTGGTATCCTTTTTTTGCCTCTTTGGAGATCGCATTTTCATCCCCCCTCAGATAACGGTCAAAAGGAGCATTGGGTGTGATCAATGCCTTTTCGAACTCTGCGATCGCATTGAGTATATTGATAGCGGTGACACCGTCAGGATAAAGTTGCGTAAATATCTGAGGATAGGCGTTGTGTGCTTTGAGCTTTCAACAGCCTTTTCGATGCTGTGTCCCATCTCCACGGGATTTTCTATCGGGCCTGCAGCCTGCTCCTCGAGATCTTTCGCACGCCCATCCCAAAACTGCCTGAAGTTGAAATAACTGTTTAGGACCGTCGGGCTGTTGACATTGCCTTCCCGTCCTTTTATACCGATGGAAAACTTCATTCCGTCATCCCCGCCGCTCTCAAGAAGATGACAGCTCACACAGGCGATTGTCCCGTCTGAAGAGAGTATCGGATCGTGAAACAGTTTTTTTCCAAGTGCTGCTTTTGCATGATCATACTCGATACTTTGAGGTAACGGTGAGATAGGTTCTGTTGCTTCCAGGGAGAAGCTTATTGCCAATACCGATAGGATCAACCTGGACAACTTTTCTCCTTCCTTTCTGGAAAGCATTACTTACCTTTTTATACTCTTTTTAGTATATTATAATTCAATACAGGTACCGATACCTGAACTTGTCAGTATCTCCAGCAGCAGAGAGTGCTGGACACGGCCGTCAATGATATGGGCTTTTCTCACCCCGCCACGCAGCGCCTCGATGCAGGCATCTACTTTCGGCACCATACCGCCCTGTATCGTCCCGTCACGCTTGAGCGCTTCTGTCTTGTCGATGTCAAGATTGGTGATAAGCTCCATATTCTTGTCCAACACTCCCGGGGTATCCGTCAGGAAGAGTACTTTCCTTGCCTTGAGGGCGACAGCGATCCTGCTGGCTGCCAGATCCGCATTGATATTGAACCCCGGGTGCCCGACCGTATCGCTCCCCGCGATAGGGGCGATGACAGGTACCGCCCCGTCCTCGATGATATTGTTCACAATCTCGGGATTGATATGTTCGATCTTCCCCGTATAGCCGAAGTTCTCAAAATCTTTGGGAATCCCTTTCAGGAATCCGCCGTCTTTGCCAGAGATACCGATCGCTTTGGTTCCATGGTTGTCAAGCAGTGAAACGATTTCTTTATTGACTTCACCACTAAGCACCATCTCCACAATACGCATCACTTCTCTTGTCGTAACACGCTGCCCATCAACAAATGTCGTACCAATATTCAAATCAGCCAACAGTCTATTAATACTCGGTCCGCCACCGTGTACGATGACCGGCTTCATCCCCACCAGATGCAGCAGCACGATATCGCGCGCAAACTGCTCTTTGAGCTCAGGGCTTGTCTGTGCGGCACCACCATACTTGATCACGATCTTTTCATTGGCAAAACGCTTGATATAGGGTAATGCTTCATGCAGTGTTTTTACTATTTCCAGATTGTCTCTCATTACATAGAATCCTTTGGGACAAGTCCTCAAAAAAACGTTTTCTCAGTATCTTCCCGCACATGGATATTCTTTACCGAATACCCCCGCTTCTCCCTGTCAAAACCGGCTTTATAGACTTGATTGAATATACGATTGAATTTTCTCTATTATATCATCTTCTATGTTTAGTTTGAGCTTCAACTCGGAGATCGGCAGGTCAAAATCGTGCATTTTTACCCTGTCTTTGGAGGTGCACAGGACAGAATCCGCACCGTACTCCTCCATCACCTTTTTGATCTCTCCTTCATCAAAATAGGCATGGTCGCGAAGATAGACCTTTCCTTCGACCGCTTTGGGAAGATAGCGCTCAAGCCTTTGTGGATTTGCGATCGCGGTCACCAGCAGCATTTTTGATCGGGGCTGGTCTATCTCCACCACTCTGGTGAAGTCCCTTCCCTCCCTGGCGACGATATCCGCATACTTTTGAGTGAACCGAAACTCCCGAAAAGGCCCGGCAGGGAAAGGAAGAGAGTTTTTGATCGTCTCGGGCTCGAGAAGAACCTCGAACTTTTTGATCCCGACACGGTTGAACCCATCATCGAGTATGATGAGTTTTGCCCCCTGCTTCTTGGCCAGAGTGATCGCCCCGATCCGGTCTTCGCTCACGATCACCGAGGCATAGGGAAGCGACATTGCCATAAGCATCGGCTCGTCACCGCTCTGCTCCACCGTAGCCACTATCTTGCCTTTGCGGCTTACCTCGACCAGCCCTTTGCTTTTTCTGCCATACCCTCTGGAGATGATCGTGACATCCTCCATACCTGACGCCAAAGCGATAGTAAAGGGAGTTTTGCCGCTTCCCCCGACGATCAGGTTCCCCACACTTATAATGGGGATACCGAAATCCTTCGGGGATGCGAGCACTCTTCTGATCCACATGAAAGCGCCGTAGAGAAGCGAGAGAGGCAGCATCAGTACGATGAATGGCAGATGGTACCATCTCGGCGAAAAGAGGAGCTGTTCATAGGCCTGGTCTATTCGCACGTTTTTGCACCCAGTTTTTTGATCTCACTGCAGGTAAACCCTGCCTCCTTTCTGGCATCTACATTGATATGCGGACGGTGCTTGCCCATGAGTTTGTAACGCTCCAGTATCTCAAAATAGACCGATTCGTCCAGTCCCTGCTCTGCACAAAGATACTTGAACCACTTATCCCCCTTATGGACGTGCTCTATCTCTTCCTCATAGATGACATTCAAGGCATCGATCAGTTTTGCAACAAGCGGGTTTTTGCGTCTGTTCTCAAGCTTTTTGATGATCTGGGGATTGACATCCAGTCCGCTTGCCTCATAATAGCGCGGCACAACCGCCATACGGTCAAGCAAAGCATGCGCCGTATGCGCCGCCGCATCAAAAAGCCCGCAATGTACCGGGAAGTCACCATACTCATAACCCAGATCACCCAGCAGTTCAAGCAGCATCTTATAGTGGCGTATCTCATCTTCGGCCACCACCAGCCAGTCTGTTTTGTAAGAGAGCGGCATCCGGGGGAAACGGTAGACCGCATCCAGCGCCAGATCGATCGCCGAGTACTCGATATGCGCGATGGCGTGTACCAGCGTCGCAAGCCCTTCAGGCGTATCAAACTCCTTGCGGGCAGGAAGATCCCGCGGGTTGACAATCGTACACCTGGAAGCATACGAAGGCGCTTCAAACACTGCCGGTGCAAAATCCTGCGGTAGGCTAACCGAATTTTGGTTACAATACTCCAAACATTGCGCAACAAGCTGCTCTTTGAGCTCGATATCATCGCTGCGTATCGCAGTTTCCAATAAGTGATAAAAGTGATTATTTTGCGTATTCATGAGGAGAATTATAACATGCAAATCAAAATGCAACCCATGGGCCCCTACCAGACCAACTGCTATATCGCCACAGTGGAGGGAAAAGATTTCATCATCGATCCGGGTGTCGGTGCCACGAACTGGGTACTCAACAATATCACCCATCCAGTGGCGATCCTCAACACGCACGGCCATTTCGACCATGTCTGGAGCAATGCCGAGGTGCAAAAGAGACTCAACCTTCCGATCTACTGCCCAAAAGGTGATGCGTTTATGCTTGCAAATGATCCCTTCTCCCAGGGAACACCTCCAAGCCGTCCGGATGTACTCATCAACGGGGATGAAGAGATCGAACTCGAAGGGGTCAAGATAAGGTTCCGCCACTTCCCCGGCCATACCCCGGGCTGTTCTGTGATCGAGATAGGCGACGTATGGTTCAGCGGGGACTTTCTTTTCGAGCAGTCCATCGGACGGTGGGACTTCCCCTACTCCAGCGGCAAAGAGATGATCGAAAGTCTGGAGAAAGCATTGAAGGTCAAAGGTGACTTCACGATCTACCCTGGCCACGGAGCAAGCACAACACTCAAAGCCGAACAAAGAAACATCCCCTTCTGGATAGGCCAAGTGAAAAGAACTATTTAGTCCAAAATCTTTTGAGTATAGGTTCACACTGATTTCGAGTCTTTTCGTCATTTCGGACTTGATCCGGAATCCCATATATGCGGTGTTCACATTGAGATCCTAAATGCCCACAAATCATACCTTTGTGGGCAAGCACAGGATGCAGGAGTCTCAAGAGATTCGATCTACTCAAGCCTAATCAAGCACATGCTTCTCAAGCACAAATGTCGTAAAACTTCCTTCAAAGACCAGTGTGTCAGCGACGAAGGCTGTCACGCTCACCTCTTTTTTCTTCCCTTTTTCACTCGCCACACATGCCTTACACAGCACGGCATCTCCGACTTTCACCGGCGCGATAAATTTGGAAGTTGAAGCCCCAAGTACCACATAAGGGTCATTCACTGCACTCATCGCCGCATAGTCTGCTGCACCGAAGATAAAACCGCCATGCACCAACCCCTGAGTATCTGCACCCATTTGATGTGTTGTATGCAGCAGTACTTCTGCGTAACCCTCTTCTAACTTGGTGACCTTGCCGCACAGCGATCTGTCGATATTTAGATGGGTATTTAACTGCATTGGCCTTCCTATTGTTTTGGTCTATTGGGTTTTTAAAACTTCCCTTCGTTTTTTATCCAAGCGAATGCGGTCTTGAAAAAATTTACTTTTATCTTTGGCTAGGATCTGCATATCGTCCACTTCATCCCTTTCGTCCACTATTTCAACCCCCAAAAGGGTTTCGATCACATCTTCAAGGGTAATGACGCCACTGGTTTGACCATATGAATCATGAACGATAAACAGATGGGTACGTTTTTTAATGAAAAGATCTATCAGGACCGCTACAGGAGTATTTTCAGAAACCAAATGAGGTTCATTGGATATCTCTGATAGAAGTTTTTTATCGTTGTCTTCAAGGCTCTCTTCCAATATAGTTTGGTTGATCACTATCCCGGTGATATGATCGATAGTCTCTTCGTAGACCGGAATACGTGAATGGATATAAAGCCTGTCTTCTTCAACGGCTTCTTCAACTGTCATGGTTGAAGGAAGAGCAAATACAACGCTTCTGGGGGTCATTACATCTTTTGCCTTGATGTTACTGAGTTTTAAAAGGTTTTTAAACAGATGGCTCTCTTTACTCAAGATCGCTCCCTCTTTTTCTCCCATAGAAACGATTTCGATAATCTCTTCACGCGAAAAGTTTGCTTGTTGTTTTTTCCCCTGTGAGATATACCGGGTGATAAACGAAGAAAACCATACAAGCGGGTAGCTTACTTTTATCATAAACGCTATAAGATATGCTGATGGTATCAAGAGATTTTTCCAGTAGATCGCTCCAATGGTCTTTGGAATGATCTCAGAAATATAAAGGATCAAAAGCGTTAAAACAACAGCGATAAGCGCTTGCCACTCAACACCGAATAAAAGTTGTGCCTGTGCACCGACACCTGCCGCTCCCATAGTGTGAGCAAAAGTGTTGAGGATCAAAATCGATGCGATAGGTTTGTCGATGTCTGATTTAAGACTTTTAAGGATCTTAAACGTCTTTTCTTTCTCTTTTGAAAGCGTTTCTATATAGGAGTTTGTACTTGAGAGCAAAACTGCTTCTAAAATAGAGCAGACAAAAGATACGGCCAGAGCAATAAAAAGATATAAAAATAAAAGTGTCATGATAGATGACTCGTGAGTGAAGTAGTGTGGGTACACCTGTCTCCAGGATAACTAGAATTCAAAAAAATCTTCCTTTTGTTTAAAAATATTTTTTATTATAAATGATATTCATTAATAAAATGCTTTAGTGGATGAGAAAAATAAAATTTCATTTCTCTCGTCGTATCGGGAAAGAGTAAAGATACCTGAGCGAAACGATAAAAATATTTACACTCTCATGCGTGGTAAATATCGGTATCCAGTGAAGTGCCGTACAGGTGATAAAGTACGGATGTGTAGGTTCGTATATTTTTTCGCTCCCACGATTTCGTGGGAGTGTATACGGCAACTTCATCTACCAAGCCCTCTCTATTTCCAATAAACCGTTTATCCCTTCATAATCCTCCGGTTCTTTGAAAACCACTCTTTGTTCTACCCCTCTGTTGATAATATGATAGTACCCAGGTATCTCAATACGTGGTTTTCTTGGCATCTCTTCTTCCCCTGCAGATTCATTCTATTTTATAACTCTATCATTTAGCAGTTTAGTATACTATTACTATCACCTGACCCCTAAATTTTCGATACTTTGCATATCTACCCCGTCACTGTACTCATACTGTTTATAGCTTGCATCAAGCGGTACCCACGCGTCTGCTTTGAGGTTTTTAGCTCCTCTGCTTGGGAAATAGTCTACTGCTGCTTTGTTTTGGATGATTGAAGTATTTATGACTTTATAATTTGCTGACATAATCTTCTTTCATCCTTTTATTTTTAGTTTGTGTCCTGACCCTAAAGTTCCGGTTGACACCCTACAATGAGTCACTGTAAAGATGATTAAAATTGCCTTTCTGACGATAAAAAAGTATAAACATTAAAAATGAAATCATAATATAAATAAAAATTATTCCTATCAAATAATGGTCATATTCAATGTTACGGTAAGCTGTAATATATGCAGTCACAGCATAAACACCTACAAGGACTTTAGTGAAACCTATTAACGAATGCTTTCCTTTACTCATAGGGTAAACTACATTTACATACGCTAAAACTATAATGGCCTGAAAAATCAAGACAACACAATGCTCTGATTTATTTCCACCTTTTGACCTCTAAATCATGCCACATTTTTAATAGATTCAAGATAAAGATTCATCGGTTTTTGATAGTTG
>DSDW01000070.1 GCA_011048515.1 Campylobacterota bacterium
CATTAAATCACCGATAGGTGACCAACTATACTGCTGAATTTCAGTGTGTTCTTTTTCATGACATGGTGCCAGGTATTATGCACCCCCAGGGCATTTCCTCGCAAGCTCAGGGCACCCTCGCACCTCTGTGTGGCAATCTCCAGATCCGATACTTGGTGAGTATATGTCTGGGCAGACTAATGGTGGGGTCTTTAATCCAAAAAACCTTAGTTTGTTTCCTCGTGCCCACGTTGTACGTGGGCATGCATACTAAAATTTTAACGCTCTCTGCAGTAAAGCAATCTTTTTTGTGGTTATGCTTGCGGCGAAGCATTAATCTGAATCTTCAGTGCATGAAGCACTTTCATTACTGTATCGAAACGTGGTTTCGCGTTCGGGCGAAACGCTTTGTATAGACTTTCTCTTCCCATACCCGTTTCTTCAGCTATCTGCGCCATACCTTTTGCTTTGGCAATATGACCTATAGCTCTTAAAAACTCTTCATTATCTCCATCTTCAAGTACTTGTGAAAGATATTCAGCTATTGCTTCTTCACTATCTAAATACTCGACAATATCAAAAGGAACTAATTCTTTATTCATCATTGTACTCCTTGAGCAGTGCTTCTGCTTTTTCTATATCTTTTGACTGGGTAGATTTGTCTCCACCTATCAATAAAATGATGATCCGTTCATCTTTCTGTGTAAAATAAACTCTATACCCTGGACCTGTCGTGATCCTAAGTTCAGAGATCGATGTGCCAACGGACTTTACATCGCCAAAGTTTCCGTGACCCATCCTCTCAATACGACGGGCTACCGAAATACGACCTTTCATGTCTTTGAGTTTACTCAACCACTTTGAAAAGGTCTTTGTCATTTTCACTTCATACATAATGCAATTGTATCCAAATGGATACAATTATGTCAAGTGTACTCAAGTACTTATGAGATAAAATATTTAAGCAATTTAATGATTCTTTGCGCGTTCTTTTTGTGGTATGGCGCCAAGTATTATGACCCTCCCCTCGCTCCCATTCGTACCCGTATACAAAACGCAAGCAAACAGTAACGGTGAAATCCATCGCTAGATGGCAGAGAGGTAAAAGATGTCAGCAACCCAAGACACAACTGCGACGGCATCGGGGAAAGCTCTTTTTCTCCATCACCCTTTTGCTTCATTTTGGAACCCCCTTCAACTATAACTCCAATTCTGATATAATCAATGATATTTGGAGAGGGTAAAAAGCATGAATTTAAATATCAACCTGGAAGATATCGCGCAGATCATTATCGGTGCTTTTGCACTGGCAGTACCCATATCTTTTTCGGAAGAGGCATGGCGGTTGGGCGAGACCTTACCCTTGTTCAATCTTGCTCTGATCGTGACCCTCTCAGTCGGTTTTTTGGCACTTTATGCCTACCAGAGCGTTTTTCAGGGGGATATCCTGCATAGAAATTCCATCTTTATATTTCGCATAGTCATCGCCTATGCGATCACCCTTGGTGTCGTCTCACTGGTCCTGTTGTCTCTGGATAAGTTTCCTCTGCTGACGGATCCTCTCCTTGCGATAAAACGGCTGATCATCATTGCCATGCCTGCATCGATGGGTGCGATCGTGGTTGACAGTTTCGATAAAGAGTAAATACCATAAGAGTCAAAGGAGCCGTCAGTGGAAGAAAAATTTGGAAAACTGCTGCAAAAGCTTGAGCGTGAAGAGATCGGCATTGTCGATAAGCTCAGCCACATTATCGCATTTATAAGACCGTCCGATCCCAAAGAGATCGGGCCGACCCTGGAGGCGATGGATCGTATTGTCATTTTTTTTCAGAAAAAAGATCCTATTGCCGCAGAGATCTCCGATGCGATCAACCAGCTCCTGATCGACTCAAAGGTATCGACCAATATCACAACTATGGGTATTTTGTCCCGCAACGGGTTTCGCCATGAAATCAGTGAACGCTTTTATAATAAGTTTCTTCCAACACCTCCCAAAAAGGGAGATTTCGGATATATCTTTGCAACACTCTTTAATAAAAAAAATGATCATATCTGGGTCAATGCGATAGAGGATGAAGCGTGGATCGCATTTTTTGCTTCGATTCTGTCAAGCGAAACCTACAGGGAAGAGACGAAAGACCATCTCTTCTCAGAACTGCTCTATGCCGCTGAGATCCTGTCGATCTGGATCGCTTCTGAAGAGTTTAACGACAATTTCATCCGGCTTGACAAAACACTGCTCAACAGAGATTCTGCATTTATCGCCCTGCAGCGGGATATCAATGACTTTGTTCATAATGTTCAGGAGGAGCATATTGACCTGGCCGCGATAGAGCTTGATCTGCGCCATATCTATGTGCTCATGGAACAGTGTAATGAACAGGTCGCTCTTCTGAAGAAAAAATCGATCAACCGTGGAATTTCGGTCAATCTGACCTATGAGCTTGAGCGTCTGGGGCAGATGATACAGAGGCTTGAGGAGATATTGAAGCTGATCAAAACGTTTGACACCCCTGAATCCTATCTTGTTTTGATGAAACTCTTCAAAGCGTCGGTGAAAAAAAATGCAACCAAGAATTCGCTCTATGAAATTTTTCAACAAAGCATCAGGGTCGTCGCAAAAAGTGTGACCAACAATACCAGCGAACATGGCGAACACTATATCACGGAAAATCTGCAGCAGTATGTCAAAATGCTTTTCAGCGCGAGCGGTGCAGGGGCCATCATCGCTGTGATGGCACTGATCAAGATCACTATCCTGCAGGCGGGATTCTCAGAAGGGGTAGAGACGATATGGTCAAGTTTGAACTAAGGGCTGGGATTTGTGCTGATCCATCTGCTGGGCTTCACGATCGCGACAAAACAGCCTGCCATGACCGCTTCCACTTTCGCCAAGGCGATAGAAAAAGGGGAAAAGAGCTGGGCAAACCAGAAAAAACTCGTAGAACTGATCATCCAGGTAAACCGTTCGCAGTTTGCTGCGGTGCTGGGGAATGTCGCGCTTGCGCTGCTGGTGGCGTTCGGGATAGCCTCCATGGTGATACGCCGGGGAGAAACGATTCTCTCCCCGGAAGAGACGGTGTATTATCTGCAGGGGCTGGAGCCGTACCCGGCATTGCTCTACGCGGCGATCGCAGGAGTCTGGCTTTTCTGTTCGGGCTTGATCGCAGGGTATTTTGACAACCGGGCAAACCTTCTGGAGCTTAGAAAGCGGTATTTTCATCATCCTTTGCTGAAAAAACTTCTCAAAGAGAAGAGAAGGGAGAAGCTGGCGTGCTATCTTCATGAACATCACGGCGCCATGGCAGGCAACTTCTTTTTCGGTGTGCTTTTGGGCATCACCCCTTACCTGGGCTACCTCCTTGATCTGCCTCTGGATATCAGGCATGTTGCGTTCTCTACGGCATACCTGGGGTACAGCAGTATGCATATCGATATCTCACTGGGCGAATTTTTGCTTTTACTTGGTTTTGTGCTTCTCATCGGCCTGGTCAATCTCTCTGTGAGTTTTATCCTGGCGCTCAAAGTTTCGCTCCTCTCAAGGGACTCCTATTTCGGGAACTTCTTCTCTTTTGTCAAACTTTTTGCCAAAGAGGCACGCAGGCGGCCGCTTGAGCTTTTTTTCCCTCCCCGACCCGCGGCAGAGGAGAAAGAGGAGACAAAATAGATAATTTGCTATATAATATAAGATAGCCGGTCAGATCTACATCCTCAGAGTTAATGACAAAAAGAAAAGGTCACGCATGAAATATATCGAGATCGTCATAAGTGAGCACAGTCATGTGGAGGTAGTGAAGATTGCCGAGAATGTGGACGCCATAGATTTGCGTTTTTTCTCTACTGACAAAGATAAGATGCAGCGATCAAGGATGATTATAGCCGATGATCAACTTCAAAAAGTGTTGGACAGCTTTTCCCATATTATCGGGGCACAACCTGAAGCGAAGATCCTTGTCCTGGAGATAGACGGGTATCTGCCGAAATCCCTGGAGGAGAACAAAAAAGAGAAAAGCAAAGCCACCGAGGCAAGAGAGATCATCTATGCCGATATGTCCAAAAATACCTATATCAACAGCAACTATCTGGCTTTGGTCATCCTGTCAACGATCGTAGCAAGCATAGGGCTTATAGAGAACAATGTCGCCGTGATTATCGGGGCGATGGTGATCGCACCGCTCCTGGGGCCAAATATTGCTTTAAGTTTTGCAGCAGTGACGGGTGATACGAAACTCATGCTCTCCTCGGTAAAAACGGTTTTGGCAGGTTTATCCATCGCTATTGTCTTGCCGATATTCATCGGGTACTTTTCCGACCTCCCTTTTGATACCCCCGAACTGCTCTCACGAACTGATGTCAAGCTGGATATGTTTCTGCTTGCTCTGGCCTCGGGAGCTGCCGCGGCTCTCTCCATTACCACAGGATTGTCCAGTGCAATGGTCGGGGTGATGGTCGCGGTAGCTTTGCTGCCGCCTGCTGCGACACTGGGGATCATGCTGGGATCGGGCAACTGGAGTCTTGCACACAGCACCGCCATCATGCTTTTAATGAATATCGTGAGTATCAACCTGGCAAGCAAGATCGTTTTTATCATACAGGGGATAAAACCTGCACTGTGGCCTGAACAGGAACAGGCAAGAAAGTTTATGCTCTTTTACGGTATTGTCTGGATCACACTGCTGGTAACGCTTTTTATCTATGTCTATCTGAACCTGGATCTATTGGGCAGCGCCTCTTCCTGAGCACTGCGTTTATTTCCGTTTCTACAAGTGTGCCGAGGAGGTACTAAAATTTGAGACTTACGCTGAAGCTGATATCACGTCCCATTCCCAGCGCATACCCTTTGTAGGTATCAAGAAAATCCCTATAGGCTTTATCGAAGAGGTTGTTTGCCCTGATGGTGAAGCTGCCCGTTTTTTCAAAGAGCTCAAAGTCGTTTGTGTAGCCCAGGCCCCAGAGGGTGTAGCCTGAGGTGTCTGCGCTTCCGAAAGGCATCGTGTTGTACTGGGCGAAGGGTTCATAGGAACCGCCCACTTTCTGTGCATCAACATATTTGAGATCCAGGCTGAGTGTGTTGTTCTTAATCTGCCAAAGTGATCCAAAATCGTGATGCAGTGCAAGGCGTGCATTGTGTGCCGGCATGAGGGGAAGCGCTCTGTCGTTTTTGGTATCTTCGCCTCTGATGATCTCAAACGCCCCCTCCAGGCGTGTCGCCTCTGCAACATGCGTCTCAAACGCAAACTCTATCCCCTGGATACGTGCATCTGTCTGCTGGTTCTGCATCTCAGGCAGGTTATTGACAGTGTTCCCTGTATTTTCTAGATAGATATACTCCTGTACCGATGTGTGGTAGAACGTGAGCGTCGCCTGGCTTTTTTCATCTTTATAGCGGAACGAGAGGTCTGCACCGAGGGTTGTCTCTTCTTCCAGTTCAGGATTGCCCCGCTGGTAGGCCTGTACGCCCCCGTGGATCCCGCCCGCATAGAGTTCAAAGATGCTTGGTGCGCGAAATCCCCGCGTCAGGTTGGCTGCGATGTTCCAATGTTCGGTTGCTTTATAGGTGAGTCCCAGAGAACCGCCAAAGGCACCGAAATCTTTGGAGTTGTTTGTCGCATCAAACACATCACTGAACTGGGCATTGTTGCCGTCAAGCGGTGCATCGATGGCGCGTCTGTCGTAGCGCAGACCTGCCTGAAGGATAAAGTCCTCCAGATCCGCTTCCTCAAAGAGATAGAGTGCGATCCCCTTTTCATCGGCACTGGGAGAGAGTTTGCCTTCGCGGAGTATCTGCTCTTTGGTGTAACCCTCTATCCCTGCCTCTCCGTCAAATATCCCCCATATCGGGTGGATCACCGCAAGTTTGGCATCGGTTCGTTTGACCTGCAGATCAAGGTAGTCCGGTGTACCTTTTTTTGACTCCATCTGCTCGTAAGGCGTACCGGTAGCAGCTTCGCGGGCATTGCGAGTATGTGAAATGCTCGGTTTGATGAGCCACTCTCCGGCAATGACTTCGGCGCGCAGCTGGGTTTCATTGTTGCTGAGTTCCTGCCCGGCGCTTGAGATGGCTTCAAATGGCGGTGTAGCATTGCCGGGAGTATGTCCCAGGTAGTTTTGGTAGCTGTGCCAGTAGGTGTTCTCCAGTACGATATTTCCCCACTCCTCCTCATAGCCCAGCGCAAGGTTTGCCGAGCGGTTTTCAAAGTTGGTAAAAGGAAGTTCACCGCTGAACCTCGGGAGCGTACCTGCCGGGTCCCCGGGATTCCATGTGGGATGATCCGGCGTTTTATAGTTCTCCGCACTGCGCGTGGAGAGCCCGAGGTTGATGCCTATTTTGCCTTCGGTAGCTTTGGCTTTGATGCCGTTCATCCACTCCTGGTTGTTGGTATGGTACTCGCTGAGGATCTCTCCCTCGTAGAGCGATTGGCCATCCTCGGCAAAGAGAGGCTTTGCGGAGAGCACATTGACGATACCACCGAGGGCATCAGAACCATAAAGCACCCCCTGCGCGCCGCGGATCACTTCGATGCGTTCAGCCAAAAAAGGGTCTATGTTGTGGACATGGCGTATCCCGTAGGTTTGCGAGTCGGTACTGCTTCCGTTTGAGAGCACTTTGACCCGCTCCCCTGTCATACCGCGGATGACAGGCTTTCCGGCCTGTGATCCCGTAGAGATACTGTTGACGCCGGGGATATCTTCAAGGATCTTCCCCAGGGAGGCACTCTGTTTTTCACTGATCTCCCGGGAGCTTACGGTATCCACCTGTGCCGGAACATCATAGGCCTGGTGCTGATGCACAGGTGAAGCAGAGACTGCAATGTCTTCGAGCTGTACCACCTGTTCCTGGGCATTGCTTTGCAGTGCCAGAAGCGAAGAGGCAAATAGTGATAGCGTAAGTGTTTTTTTCATGGATAATCCCCTCAGATTTAGATATATCATCTCTGTTGAAATGTCGCAATAGTAACGGAATTTCATTGTATCAGGGCTTAAGTGAATATATCTCTATAACTATTA
Organism: Campylobacterota bacterium; assembly: GCA_011048515.1. GTDB lineage: Bacteria > Campylobacterota > Campylobacteria > Campylobacterales > Sulfurovaceae > Sulfurovum. The sequence goes on from DSDW01000070.1 coordinate 6,988, forward strand.
TGGAGATATATCACTTCCTTGTTCTCCGCAAAAAGGTTTTCCACTTCATCTTCGGTTTGAGGAAATGATTTAAAATTTCATTTCCAAACCTACGCTGATCTGTCTGCCTGCCAAAGGGGCTGTCTCTTTCAAAAACGAGAGGTTATTGTATGCTATCTCATTTGTTAGATTTTCTCCCTTGAGATAGAGTTCATACTCAACATAGCGTGTTTTCTGTTTATACGACACTAAAACACTTACCCAGCTATATGCAGGTGTATCTGTCTCATTATCTGCTTTAAAACGGTTTTTATCCACGTATTTATAAGTAACTTTTCCCTGATAGTTGTTATAAGAGTGTTGTATACTTACACTTCCGTTAAACGTAGGGATTCTTGGCAGGTTGCCCCCCGATTTAAGTTGTGCACGGATCGCTTCAAAATTAAATTTGAGTTCAAATTCATTTGCATCTAGTTTTTTTGTATACTTTTCCTCGAAAGCGACTCCGTATACTCTTGCAGGTACACCTTTTTCTTTCCAAGAAAGTGCTGAATCATGTCCCGTAACTTTTGCTGTTTCTTGTACTCCATTTTCATCCATAACTGGATCTTGATAGATATAATTATAAAAGTTATAGTAAAAAAAACTCATTTTCGTAGTAAGAGGCTTGTAAACATACATAAGATCGAGATCAAAGTTAAAAGATTGTTCATTGTCTAAATAGCGATCACCAAATATATAGCTGTTTGTAGCATGGTGAAAACCGTTCCAAAAAAGCTCTGTTGC
>DSDW01000088.1 GCA_011048515.1 Campylobacterota bacterium
AACTGGAGCCTGACAATCTCTCAACTAGCCATCCACTTTGAAGGACGGCTTGATGATGCGTTAGACTTATGATACAATTTTAGGATTACCCGATGCTGACACAGAATATTGAACAGTCCCTCCCCAAGCTCCAGCTTGCGGGACGCATACTGCATAGTTTAAAAGGATAGTCGGAGCGATAGAACTTACTACCTGCTCCTTACTCCCTGCTACTTAGTGAATCGGCTTGCCGATTAACTACAGTGTCCGCCGCCGCAGCATCCGCCGCCGTGTGAATGCGTTTGCGGTTTCATATCTACCATGATTTTGAAGTTGTCACCGTCCTCTACTGCTGTAAAGAGGTGTTTTTGGCAGAACTTCTGGTTCATGTGGTTCTCCATCAGTCTTGCCTGCATCAATGCCTCATCTCTTGACTCGAAACTCATGTTGTTTTCAAATGCGCTTTTTTTGAAGCATCCGCACTCTTTTTCGACGTTAATTGTAAACATTTTTTATCCTTTTGATATAATATTTTTCTGAACGAAGCTTACGATACTTTACCTTAAGTATAAATAAGATAAAAATACTCTTATTAAAATATCAGGTATTTCATAGAGAGAAACCAAACTATTTCAGGGTGTGACTTGTCACGCAAGCTCAGGGGTGTACAAGTGTGGGCAGATGTGTTCCATCAATGTGCGCTTCTCTACAAATAAGAAGAAAAAAGGCAGTGCCATGACTAAAAAACATGACGGCGATAAGCAGGCGATCGAGAGTGTATGTACTTACTGTGGGGTAGGGTGTGACATCACCGCAGAGGTAGAGAACAACAAGATCCTCAGGATCTACGCGCAGAAAGACGGTGTGGTTTCACAGGGGAAACTCTGTATCAAAGGGAAGTACGGGTATGACTTTGTCGATTCCAAAAACCGTATCAGGGAGCCCCGTATCAAGAAGGCTTTTCTTGAGAGAAACCCGAGCCTGGCCGAGAAATATGCAGAGAAACTGACGGAGTTCGGCAGCGAGTATATGACCTGTGACCTGGATACGGCGACCAGTATCGCAGCGGAGAAACTTCAGGAGGTCAAAGAGAGATTCGGGGGCAACAGTTTCTGTGCGATCGGCGGGGCGAGAACCTCCTGCGAGTCTGCCTACAGTTTCCAGAAGTTCTGCCGCGAGACAATGGAGTCCCCGCATGTCGACAACTGTGCGAGGGTCTGCCACTCCCCGTCGCTCAAAGGGATGAGGACGACAATCGGTGAAGGGGCGGCAACCAACCCGTACAATGATATCTATGAGACCGAGTTTATGGTCGTGATCGGCTCCAATACGATCGAAGCCCACCCGATCATCGCTAACCGTATCGTCGATATGGCAAAAACACACAACAACCTTGCCGTGATCGATGTGCGCGAGACCAAACTGGTGAAGTTTGCGAAGCATAACTGTATCATTCCTTTTGAAGCCAATCTTTTGGTGCTCAATATGATGGCCTATGTGATTATCGATGAGGAGCTCTATGATGAGAGTTTTATCGCGAACCGTACCAAAGGGTTTGAGGCGTTTAAAGAGAAGATCCTGAACGACCCCTACGCCAATCCTTCTTTTATGAAAAATATCGAAGGGTATGAGTACCTGGCAAAGATGATCCCCAATATCGCCAGAGAGTATGCGGTGAAGAAGTCGATGATCTTCTGGGGGCTTGGGATCACGGAGCATCTGGACGGCTCCTATGCGGTAATGGCGATCACCCATCTTGCGCTGATGACCGGGAATGTCGGAAAGACAGGTGCCGGGCTGATGCCGCTGCGTGGTCAGAACAATGTGCAGGGTGCCTGTGACATGGGTTGTTTGCCCTACTATGATCCTGATTATCAGACACCTAAAGAGATAGGGTTGATGACCCCTCAGCTTGTGGACGCGATGCTGGAAGGGAAGATCAAGGCACTGCTCAATATGGGCGAGGATATCACCCATATCCACCCCAATCTCAACAAGATCGATAGAGCGATCGAAGAACTGGAGTTTCTGATGGTACAGGAGCTCTTTATGACAGATATCGCGCAGCGTGCGGATATCGTGATCGGAGTGAAAAGTGCCTATGAGAAGACCGGTGTCTATGTCAATGCGATGCGAAGACTCCACCTTTCCCAGCCTCTGGTGAAGTCAGACCTTCCCGATGACTGGGAGGTATTGACGCAGATGGCAGCGAAATTGGGTGACGGCGAGAATTTCCACTTCAAGACCAGTGAAGATGTGTGGAATGAAGTAAGGGTAAGAGCACCCAGACGTTTCTCCGGTGCTGACTACTATCGGCTGGAGCGCCATAGAAAACGCGGGATGCAGTGGCCGATCTACCATGAGGATACACCGGTACTCCACCTGCTTGACTTCCGTACGGAGGACGGGCTCGGGAAGTACGTCTATAAACAGTATGAGCCAAGAGGTATGGTGCAGTCTATCCTGGAGAAGAGCTTCTATGATGAGTCACTGAACGGTTTCTACCTGACGACCGGACGTACGCTGGCGCACTACAACAATGCTGCCCAGACCAAGCAGACCGAGAGCCTCTATGACAAACACAGCGAGGATGTGGTGCTGGCATCCATCGAGGATGAAGGGAAGTTCGGCGACAAGGTGATCCTCAAAAGCGAATATGGCGAGAGCGAAGCACTGACAGTGAAGTATACCGACAAGGTGAGGCCAAGAACGCTCTTCTGTACCTTCCACCACGCAAAAAGCCGTATCAACGCGCTCTTCGGCGACGAGTGCGATGAACTGATCCTCACCGCACGCTTCAAGTCGGTCAAAGTGGATATCCTCCCCGTGGGTGACGAGATCGCCTGCGGTTAGGCAAGATATGCTCTCATCATCCCCTCGAACTCCTGTTGCAGAGCATAGGGTTCGATGACCCTGATCTGCGGCAGCCACTTTTTTAGCAGTGTGAAAACCTCTTCTTTGTTGGTGATGCTTATTGTCAGTTCAGCCGTTGTGTCTTTGTTTTTTTTGAGGTATTGCCCTTTGAGGGGTTTTCGCTCAAAATAGACAACGGCGTCACTGTCAAGCAGCAACGTCACGTCAAACGGCTCTTTGGAGGGGTCAAACCAGATATCCAGTGCTTTTTCCATCCTCTCTATGATCTTTTCATCGGGTTTGAATGTCTGCGGCTCTACTTGCAGATCACTTATCTCTTTGAGATAGTACTTGATGAAAAGCTCTCCGCTTTTCGCCAATAGATACCAAAAACCGTTGAAGATGATGATCTTATAGGGGTGGACATATCTGTAGGTACGGATATCGTCGGGTTTGTACCAACGTTTGTAGCGAAAGGTGATCTGCCTGTTTGAAGCGATGGCCTCCTCAAGTGTCTGGATCATCTCCATTTTGCTTGAGATATCTTCTACATCAATGCGGGTATAAAACGGAGAGTCTATATACTTTTCAAGACGATTGAGCAGGGGTTGCGACCTCGTATAAAACGCACCTCCGATATCTGCTGAAAGACTGTCAAGCATTTTTAGTGTTGTGATCGCGTGTTTTGATATACCATGTTGTCCGGAAATGCAGAACCGTTTACCGTCATTCGCCCGTATGACACCATAGTTTCCCTCCATCAGCTTTTTAAAGTCTCTTTGTACGGTTTTTGTCGGTATATCCCACTCAATAGAGAGTTCAGTAATGGAGAGTGTTTCGCCGTTGTTCAGGCGTTCGAGGATGATGTTGTGTCTTTGGTGCTGGTGGAGTTTTGCCATGGTTTGTTCTTTTTGTTTTATTGTACCATTCTAGAGCTATAACAGGACATCCTTTGTCTATATCTTACAATATAGTATGGCTATTATTAGGTAAAGAATCCGCAAGAAGGAGTATTGCAATTGAAAGCAGATCGAAAACGGGGTTGTATGTATGGACTGGCAATAGGTGATGCCATGGGTGCTCCAGTCGAGTTTCACAAACGGGGAACATTTGAACCTGTTACAGGGTATCGAAGTGGAGGCAAGTTCGGTCTTGATGCAGGGGAATGGACAGATGATACTGCAATGGCACTTTGTCTGGCACAGAGTATTATCGATTCTATGGGATTTGATCCGGTAGATCAGATGGAGAAGTTTCTTTCATGGATGGAAGAGGGGTATATGAGTTGTACAGGTAAACCCATTGGGATGGGAAAGATCATAATGAGGACACTTATACGGTATCGTCGGACGAGACAACCTTATACGGATATCTGTCACGAGAAATTTTCCGGAAATGGCTCCTTGATGCGTTTAGCCCCTGTAGTTGTTTATTATGCAGATGACTTGGACAGGGCGGTATATTATGCGGCATTAAGCTCCAAGACAACACACGCTTCACCTATCGCAGTGGATGCCTGCAGGTTTATGGCATATGTGATAGTACATCTGCTTCAAGGTGCAAGCAAACAGGAGATTTTTACAGATGCATTTAGAAAAGGAGTGGTCGAATATTTTGAAGATGCACCTTTGCATGAGTCACTTTTACCTGTTATAAATGGTGATTTCAGGGTAAAGTGCTCCAATGCGATACCTTCCTCAGGATATGTAATACATAGTTTAGAAGCGGCACTTTGGAGCTTTTATTATACAGATACATTTGAAGAGGCAATTCTAAAAGCTGTTAACTTGGGCGAAGATGCTGATACGGTTGGTGCGATCACAGGACAATTGGCCGGGGCTTGTTATGGATTGGAAAATATACCACATCAATGGATACAGGAACTAAAGCAAACTAAGCTAATTGTCACTGTTTTGGATGAATTGCTGAAGTAGGGTGTGTCTGATGATAAAAACAGTCTATATAAAAGATAAATCTGATACCATTAACTTCTACGTAAACTTTGGGAAGAGATTTTGATGAATAAATTAAAATTGATACTTATAGGTCTATTTCTGATAATATTGAACTCAGAAATGGCTGCTTCAAATACATTTACAAATGATATGACAGTGCTGAATGAGGGGAAAGATTCTGATATTGCTGAAATAGAGATAAAAGGTAATGGTGAGTACTGTAGACTCTCTCTTGAGAGTAATGGGAATATCTACAACTCCTCTTGTAAATCGCTGGTCAACTCAAAAGGTGTGACTATCTACTGTACGCAAAGTAAAAAGCTTTGTAAGACCTATGATGAAATTTATGAGTTCATCTTTAATCCTCGTCCTGAGACCATTACTTTTCAAGGTATCGTTTCTGACTCTAGTCTTGAATCCATAGAGGGTGATGGTGTTGCAATATGGTTCTCTCCTGATTCAGAAGCAGCGAAAAAAATATTTGATAGTTGTGCTTCGGGTGAGATCTGTGAAGTGACTGGGGTTGTCAATGATGGTTATCTTGTGTCTGTGAATAGTGTAAAGAAGGATACCAAAACTATCGAAGTAAAGAAGAATCAAACGGATATTCCGGCATCTTCAAATATCACTTGGGCAGATCTTGGTATCGGATTAGAGAATCCTGGAGAAATTACTGACTGGACTTACTATGGTATAAAAACTGCCACTGAAGCGTCTCGGTGGATTGAGATACTGGAGAAGTTCTTTGGGAAAAATATTTCATATTCAGCAGTAGCAAGATTGTGGAAAATGGACGGGTTTTCTGCACAGGAAGCAGGAAAATGGATCGAAATAGGGATTAAAGATCATAGTGATGCAAAAGACTGGGCACAAGCAGGTATAGAGAATCCACAGGAAGTGTTGGAGTGGAAAAATATCGGGGTAGAAACTCCATATCAATATGCCGACTGGAAACCTTATGTTGATACCGTATCAGAAGCTAAAGAGTTGAAAAGTATAGGGATAAGCTCACCTTCAGAAATCACCTTTTGGAAACAATTTGCAGGCGTTGAAACGATAGATGAGATCCGACAGTGGAGTGTTGTGGGTATCAGGAAGTATGATCAGGTATCAGAGTGGAAAAATATCGGCATCAACACCCCTCAAGCGGCAAAAGAGTGGGTAGATGCCGGATTCAATACTCCTCATGAGGTCGGTTCGTGGATGAAAGTAGGGCTTAGCACTGCTGGAGAAGTCCAAGAATGGAAGAGTGCAGGAGCTAGTGATGCGCATACATATTCTCGCTTACAAGCAAAGAGTTTAGCGCTTGAAGAAGTAAAAAAGATACAAAGTGAAGGAAAGTCTGTTCAAGACTATTCTTATGATCCTGCTTATTATGAAGACAGCCACATATCAGCTGTAGCGCAAGCTATGGTCTATGGTTTTTTTGGATTGATCGTTATAACAATGTTTATGGGTGTGGGTGAAAATCGTAAGATTGTTATTTTTCAGGATTATGACGATGTGGGACTGACGTTTTTGATACCGGTTTCATTTGTACTCATAATGATGATTGCACCATCTGTTGGTGGAGAACCAAAATATGCAGGGATTTTTGCGCTGATAGTGTCTGGCGGATTGTTCTTGTTGCTGATCAGGAATACATATATGTATAACAATGGCTCAATACCTTATACAATCATGGCGCTTATCACAAAGATACCGTTAGGATTATTGTGGGTATGGTTGCTGATAGGTGTCACAAATCCTAGCGGAAAGACGGCTGAAAATCGAAGAAAAAACCGTGCTCAAGCACTTCTGCTTTTTACACTTATTACACCACTGATTTTACTGTTTATCGCTGATAAAACAGGAAACAGGTTCAATCCTAAGGATTGGTTGAGGTACAAGCGTGTTGGTAGCATTAAAAATCATTTATAAATTCAGGAGGGAAAAATGGCAAAAATATTTGTTACGGATAAAGACTATAAGGCAGATGTGAAAGTATTCTTGGTAGATAGAGACTATAAAGCAGATTTACTTTTTTTTGAAGTGGACAGGGATCATAAGGCTAAGGGTGATGAGTTATGGTATTTTGTCGATCGTAATCAGCAGGCGGATACTGTTATTTATTGGACAGATAAAGATTATAAAGCAGATCTCAAGGTATACAAGGTAGATAGAGACTATAAAGCTAAGTGGAAAAAAAGTCATGCACTTTTATCCAGAATTGGTTAACTGAATGGAGAGAAGAATGACAAGTTTGGGACTAACAGATAAACCTGTATCATCACTAAAAGAAGAGTCTCTTGGGGTTAATGATTATATGGTGGCACTCAGTAATTTTATAGAAACCTGTGAAACACCTATGACGATCGCGATTCAGGCTGACTGGGGTGCGGGGAAAACCAGTATGATGAACCTTGTCAAAGAGAGACTTTCTGACTCTGATAAAAAGATTGAGACGATCTGGTTCAATACATGGCAGTTCTCACAATTTGATATGGGGGATGATCTTCCTATTTCTTTACTTAGCCAGTTTGTTAAGAGATTGGGTGGCGAAGACTCAGGTGAAGTTATCAAAAAATTGGCAGGACTGACAAAAAAAGCTGGTGGTATGCTTGCAAAAGTTGCCTTAGGTGGTGCAGCAGGAGAGCTTATTGATGGCGGCAGCAAAGTCGTTGATTCATTATTTGAAAATAATCTGGATGTTTCTGAACAGATCGTCAAACTTAAAAGTGAAATTGAGTCTATCGTATCAAAGAAAATTGCAAAAGATGGCAATGACAGGGTAGTTGTCTTTATCGATGACCTTGACAGGCTGGTACCTGAAAAAGCTGTTGAACTGCTAGAGGTCATGAAGTTATTCCTGGATATTCCGCAGTGTGTGTTTGTTCTGGCAGTTGATTATAAT
>DSDW01000124.1 GCA_011048515.1 Campylobacterota bacterium
GCGAACCACTGTGTCGTTTCGAGCTTTGGAAATACCTCACTCATGATATCAAGCGGTGAGCTGTCCCATTTCTCTGCATTGTCGGCAATGGTCCATCCCAGCTTGTTCAGCACATAATAGAAGATCTGGTTCATGATCTGATATCCCGATCGTATCGCAGCCTGATCCTTGTTCTTTTCGTGTTCCAGGAGACTTTTTACCAGCTGCTTGCGGAGGTCTCTGCTGTATTGCTCTTTGATACTCTCAATGATCTCTTCATGTGTCATCGCTTTGCCTTTCATCCGGGGATATATTTTAGTGACGATATTGTACTATGATAGTGATTAACCCGAACTATTTCCTGTCCGGGTTTAAAGGAGCAGAGATGAAGATTTTAAAACTTGTCTGGTTGACAGTGATATGTACAGTTCTGGCCTCTGCCTCCCCCGGTACGATAAAAAACCCGTTTTTGTGGCATCTAAGCAGAGGCAATACCGGGTTTTATCTCTTTGGTACGATGCACCTGGCTGATCCCTCGCTACAGGTACTGCCCGTAGCGCTGGAAAAAGCACTTGAACGTTCAGATGCAGTCTATACCGAAGTTTCCATGGAGCCTGCAGATCAGCTTGAAGCGACAAGAATGATGCTGAGGTTGGACGGAAAGAGGCTGTGGAGTACGCTCCCCGCACCACTCTACCAAAGGAGTGCGGAGTATCTCAAGTCTCTCAACCCGGCACTGGAGATGCAGCCTTTCGAGAAGATGAAGCTTTGGGCATTTTCGGCAACCCTGCAGTTTTTGGAAGCACAGCTCAGACACCCCGCACTCCCTGCGATCGATGCGGTGATCTACCAAAGAGCAAAAAAAGCAGGCAAAGAGGTCGGGGGGATAGAGAGGGTTGAAGAGCAGCTCTCGGCGATGGAGGCGTTGAGTGAGAGGGAGCAGCTGCTGATGCTTGAAGCGACACTGGACTACCTGGAGCAGAACAGGGATTATGTGACGACCATACAGAAGCTCTATCGCAATGGGGATGAGAAAGCGCTGATGGCGTATCTGACCTCGATGATGTTTCAGGAGGAGAAGTACCGTGCGCTGGAAGAGCGTTTCATGCAGCTGATCCTCTACGAGAGGAACGAACGTATGGCACAGCGCATCCTGCAAAAGGTGAAGGAAAATCCTCAGAAGACCTATCTTTTTGCCTTCGGGGTGATGCACTTTCTGGATAGGGGAAGTGTGACCGAACTGCTTGAAAAAGAGGGATTCAAAGCAGAGCGTATCGGCTCACCAAAGGAGGTGAGATGAACTTTCAGGAACTCGACCGTTATCCACTCTGGCATATTGTTGTTTATTTTTTGTCATAGATTTGGTTATTCCATCTTTTTCTCGGCGACCGTTTGGGAGGCATCCGGTAAGAGATTTTCTCCTGCCTTCAACGGTTGTGCCTGCCGTGCCTGTTCCTCGATGGCGGTGGCCTCGCTGTATAAGCCGGCTTCCGCTTTTGTGGACACCACATCGCGTTCTGCATGTCTTGCTTCAGCGGAGAAGCGTTTCCCCTGTGTATCAGTCTGTGCCTCTGCCGGTCTCCCCTCGTACATGGTGACGGGGATACCTTGAGGGAAGATGACCTCTCTGGCCTCGTCAGGCATTGAGATGCCATGTTCCTGAAAGGCACGTTTCACCAGCCGTATCACCGAAGATCGCACTTTCAACCAGCTGTGTTCGCGGCCATTGATCCAAAAGTAGACGCGAAGGTTTGCTGTAGACGTCCCCAGACTGTCAGCCAACACGGCGGGTTCGGGATCGTTTAGAACGGCCGGGTGGTCCATCAAGACCTTCAGTGCGATCTCCTGCGCTTCGTTGATCGCATCGTCGTAGCCGATGCCAACGACAAAGTCCTCGCGACGGTTGGCATTGGTAGTGAAGTTGCTGAGGGTACTCTTGTATACGCTGCTGTTCGGGATCTGCACAAGATTCCCATCGAGGGTCATCAGGATCGTGGTGCGCATGTTCAGCTGCTGTACGTAGCCGGTTACGCCGGAAATCTCGACCAGGTCGCCGGTCTCAAACGGCGGCTGTATGCTGAGGAAGATGCTCGCCAGGAAATTCTCGGTGATGTCCCGGAATGCGATACCAACGATCAGGCCGATCAGACCGGTACCGCCCACCAGCGTCAAAGCCAGCTGCGTCAGGCCGGAGACTCTCAGAATGAGATAGATGCCAGAGAAGACAACGAGTGCGCCCACTGTACGTGCGATCACTTTTTGCAGGAGTTTGGTCCGAATCCGTGTGCTCAGCAGCGCTAGGACGCCGCGGGTTGTCAGCAGGGCACTTCCCACCGTCAGAGCCAGAATGAGCAGTGCAAGAATAAGAAAGGGCAGTGCGAGGATGAAGTCTCGCCACAACAGCATCACGCCACCCCACGCTTGGCGGAAATCCCATATCGACTGCGGTGTCACCTGCAACCGGTTGGCCACGGCGACAACGTCCTGCGTGTTGTGCGCTAGATCGCCGGCCCATTTCTTCAGCTCATCGGACTCCACCGTGCCACTGAGAAAGACAACGCCTTCCTCGACCCGGACTTCTGGATCGGTGAACCAGTCGGTGGCATCAAGAACGCGCTGAAGTCGCTTGCGGATCTCTTCATCATGGGCGATAGGTTTTACGTCCACCTTTGCGGGTGCCGGGGAGAGCTCTTCTTTGGCGGGAGCTACTATCAGCTTCTGTGCTTCGCCGGTCTTGCCGACGGATTCCTGTGCTGTGACCGTCAATGGCAGCGTGCAGCATACAAAACAGAGCAACAAAGCCCTCAGAAATAGGTTGCGGCAACCGCGAGGCAGTCGTCGCGCAGGAGCACTCCCGCCCGCAACCGCTGGATCTTGGTTCTTGCTTCGGTACTTGCCGACGAAACTATCGATATAAGCGCTGGGCTTGGACCACATAGAAGACCACCGCTGACTAGTCAATTTCGATAAATGGGCTTTGTATGGTATTTTTCTGTTTGGTTTCACAACACTATTCCTTCTTTTTCTTACCGTACAAAGGGTTTGCCTTTGAGTGCTTTACGCACCTCCAACAGCCGTTTATCGAATTGATCACGATCATGTGTGGATTTGATGCTGCGATCGGCCAGATCGGCGATATATTGCACCTGCCCGCCAAGTGCACGTAAGTGACCCGGGCTGACCGTGAGACTGGCGATGGTACCGATGGCGCCGAGCATATGCACCATGATGGTGAGATTGCCTGCGGCACTACCCCGAATCTGATCGAACGCCTCAGCCAGCATACTCTCAAAGGTCGGAACGATGGCGATCACTCGCAGTGTTTCTTCCTCGTAACGGTACTGTGGCGGAAATTTCCGACAAGCAAGCGAGGTCAGAATCTCTGTCAAAGAATCTATACACATCACTGCCGTCGAGATATCATTGACACCAGGGGAAAGTGCCTTTAAGGCCATGTCAACGATCTGCCTTATCCCGAAAGCAGTGTCCTGTTCAACCGTACGATGGCGATCAATACTGTAAGCCTCATTCAGGGCAGCAACTGTCTCCTGATCCGGCGGGTACGTCAGGGCGAGTGATACCAGTGTAGTATCTTTTACAACGAAAGCGCCGATGCCGTGATCCATCCGGACGATGGTTCTCCTGTCACGCGCCAGCCCCATGATGGTGTCATGATCTATATTTTGTATGTAGCCGCTCATTTTTGCCGGCACCGCGTACCAGGTTCTCTCATCCAGAGATGGAAGGAGCCGTTTTTTTTCTTCACCTTTGGTGTGATCTGCTGTGGATTCTCGTTTTTCGGGGAACAACCGATCAATGGACGCGTTGGTTTCGTGTGTAACAGAGGCAATGATGCTGGAAGCCTGGATTGACGAGGCGATGTGATGAATAAAAAAAATGAGGATGGCAATGCCGCCAAATACCAGAGTAAATGCGAAAAAGACCGCCAGAGTGGGCACAAATGGCACATCTCCAGTGCGAATAGCGTGCATCACTATCAAACAATAGACGTAAATCCCGGCAAAGGTCCCCAGCGTAACTTGCGTGATATGACTGTGCATAAAGTTCCGCAGAATGCGAGAGGTGTATTGGCTCGAAGCCAGCGACAATGCCAGCAGGGTCATTGAGAACGTGATACCCATTACGGACATCGTCGAACTGGCAAGTGTCGACAACATATCGCGTGCGCCATCCGCCCCGACCCCAAATATCCGTGGCCAAAGGGTCAGCCATCGGTTTGCCCCTACGTAGTCTGCCTGGATCAACACGATTGCATAAACAACGCTGCTTAGGACGATCAAAAAAGGTAAAAACCAGAAGCTCGATTGCAGGTTATCCCAAAACTGTATTAATTTATTAACGATAAGGTATATGCCGACAAGAGAACTGACGGCACCGATAATATAGTATGCTATTACCTTTTCTGTATCTGAACCTGTCACAGCTTGTGTTATTTGTGAACCGACAGAACCAGAAGATTGATATCCCCATAATGCGAGGCCAAGACCTATAGCCACCAGGAGAATACCAATAATTTTCGTTTTAGTTCCTGAACCCATTGCCATGTTAAACTCCCATAGTTGAAAGAGACTAAATATTTTTGTGTCACAGCTAACAGTTTAATTAATGAGATACGTTATCTCATAATACATTGTTATACCTATAGTGTACCTAAAAATTTCCCTCTGCCCCAAAAGCTTCATAAAGTGTAAAAGAATGTAAAAATAGGGTGCTATTCATTCTTAAAGCCTCTTTCCACCGACGAAAAAGAGTATGAATATGACTGGCTTTTGGGATTTCTACGATAGGGTGATCGGAATCGTCACTAAAAAGCGCCACTTTGTTACCAAAACATGAAAAGAAAATTCCACGAGTTCAGGGTTGCTTCTTAAATGTTTCTCAAGCTGGGCAGCAACCTCTTGCTCGATCTTCTGAATATAAGATGGGAAAAGTAAAGTTTTTGCTTTGGTGATCATTTATTGTCCTGATTGAATTTTTAATCACTCATAGCAGAAATCCCAATGGTCTTTAGCCGTTGGGATGAATGCGTACAAGGCGTTAGCCTTGATTTTGTATATATCGTCTCATGGTCTCAGGACTTGCTTCGCCTACTGAACAGACGAAATAGCCATCCGTCCAAAATGTATTTTCTTTCCAAAAATGCTGTTTCAGAAAAGGTTTATATTTTTTCCAAAGATGATAAGTCGTGATAGATTTGAGTCTATTGACTATTGATGAAATTGATACCCTTGGGATATATTGTATCATCAGGTGGATATGATCTTTGTCGGTCTCCATCTCTATGATTTCAAAGTCTGAACTCTGCTCAATATCACGAATGACCGCTTTGAGGAAATTGTCAAGTTCGCCATAAAGCAGTTTCTTTCTGTATTTGCACACAAATATCAGATGAATTTTCAAATTGTGTTTCGCCCTGTTTGTTGTTTGGTAGCCGTATAGTTTTCGATTGTTTTTCTTCATCTTTTTCGCTCCTTGACATACTTATAGATAAATACTATAATATTATAAATAAGTGAAAAAATAAGGATTGGCAATGAAAAAGATAGATGAACAGAGTCTTGAAAATGCCTATCGTCTGTTTGATAGTGGCGTCATAGAAAACATTGAAGTAGGCACAATAAAAGGGCTACAGCAGATACATCTTTATCTTTTTGATGGACTCTATGATTTTGCAGGGCAAATAAGAGAACTGAATATCTCCAAGGGGAATTTCAGATTTGCAAACAGTTTGTACCTTAAAGATGTTTTGCCAAAAATAGAGTCAATGAACGAAGATAGTTTTGAAGAGATCATTGAGAAATATGTCGAAATGAATATTGCTCATCCTTTTATGGAAGGTAATGGCAGAAGTATGAGGATATGGCTTGATCTGATCTTGAAAGAAAGACTGCAAAGGGTTGTAAATTGGCAGTTTGTGAACAAAGAAGCCTATCTTCAAGCTATGGAGAGAAGCCCGATTAATGATTTGGAGCTTAGAACTTTACTGGGCAACAACCTAACAGACGATATCCATAACAGGGAGATCATCTTCAAAGGAATAGAGCAGTCTTATTACTATGAGGGCTACGAAAAAAGCGAGCCTCAAAAAGAGAACGCAAAGAAGCAAGAGCAAAGCAGACCACTAAGAAGACCATAAAATGCTCAAAGCCTACAAATACCGTATCTACCCGACCAAAGAGCAGATCACGCTGATCGAAAAGCATTTCGGTTCTACACGGTTCTTGTATAACTACTTTTTGGAATACAGGCAAAAAGCCTATGCCAAGGGCAATCAGAAAGTCGGGTACATGGTCACACAGGCAGAACTTACCAAGCTGAAAAAACTCAAAGAGTATGAATGGTTAAATGAGTGCGGAAGCCAGTCGTTGCAGATGGCGTTGAGGGATTTGGACTCTGCATACAGCAGGTTCTTCAAGAAACAAGGTGGTTATCCTAAATTCAAATCAAAAAAGCATACATCGCAGAGTTTCACTGCTCCACAGAACATTAAGTTAGCGAGCAACCGTGTTTATCTTCCAAAGTTTACCAAAGACGGCATCAAAGTAAAACTACATAGAGAAATACCTCAAGATGCCGTACTCAAACAAGCTACCGTTTCAAGACAGAACAATCAATACTTTGTGTCTATTCTTATTGATGACAACAATGCTATACCCAAGCCTATCAAAGCGAAGAATGCTGTAGGTTTGGATATGGGATTAACTGATCTCATTATTACCAGTGACTTTACAAAGTATCCAAACAACAAATACTTTGTAAAGTCACAACAGAAACTCAAAAAACTGCAAAGACGACACTCCAAAAAACAGAAAGGAAGTAATAACAGGCAAAAAGCAAAGCTAAGAGTCCAAAAACTGCATACGAAGGTAAGCAATCAAAGAAAAGACACACTTCACAAAATATCCAATGAGATAACCAATCAGTACGATATTATCTGTCTTGAAACTTTGAATGTACGAGGTATGCAGAAAAACAGACGCTTAGCCAAAGGGATAGCGGACGTGGCATGGAGCGAGTTTATGCGACAGTTGGCGTATAAAGCACAATGGAAAGGTAAAACCGTTCTAAAGATAGATCAGTGGTTTCCATCCTCTCAGATATGTTCTAACTGCGGGGCAAGCTCAAAAAAGAAAGAACTCCATGTCAGAAAGTGGGAATGCCCTGAGTGTCATGCGAAACATGACAGGGATATCAATGCATCGATCAACATCAAGAACTATGGCTTAGGTCAAATTGATAACAGAAATACGGTAGGAACTATCGGAATATAAGCCTGTGGAGTGCCAATGCGTCTCTTCTCACTTGAGAAGAGATCACGGTACAGTGAAGCAGGAAGCCCAACCCTCTTTAGGGGTTGGGTGGTTCACCGTCTTCCATTCTGCCGTCTGAGTAAATTTCTTTGAGCTGATGAGCAAACTTGTTGCGAAGCTCATAGTTAAAAATAAATGAGATTTCCTAGGAGAGGGAGGGGACCCCTCTCATTTTGATGAGGTGTCAAGAATGAAAGCAAATCAATGCTCATGTCCCCTGTGTTCTGTGTGTTCAGCGTGAGGCGGAA
>DSDW01000005.1 GCA_011048515.1 Campylobacterota bacterium
GTTCGTATAGTCACGCGCATAGGTATGCAACACATATTTTTTATCTAATTCTTCTAACGTCATTTCCGATTTTCCGTTTGTGATTTTAATTTGTCATATTATAGCAAAGTTTGCTTCTCTCTTGATGTTTCCCGATCATGCTTTCCTGTCTCAAAAAGAATACGCTTTCATTGACATTCATAAATGAAAATCACTCCGAATCTATGCTATGATGATAGAAAAGTTTATACCAAAAGGCTGATACGTGAAACTCCTGTGGTCTTTTTTTCTCCTGACCTTTATGCTCTGGTCCATACCGGTCGATACAAAGCTTTATGAGGGTGAAAATACCCTGACGTACTATGACCAGCTCTCACAGAAACTCTCAAACATTACACCAATGGATGATGAGGAGGCTGAACGGCTCAAAAATGAAAAAGTACTGCTTGAAAAGCTAAGGACGTTGATTACCAGAGAGCCGCAGGTTCAGACTTTTGATACTTCACTGCTTGAGAAAGAAGCCATAGGCGAGAGTGAGTTTATGAAACAGTTTGAGATACTCTCGACGGCAGCGGAGCAGAAAAAAAAGCTCGAAGAGATGCAGGTATTTACCCAGGAGAGGCTCGGATATCTTAAAAAAACCATAGAGTCTATCACTGATCCACAGAACAAAAATCTCCAGCTTTACCAGCTTCAGTTTGCCTACTACAAGCTCAAACAGCGCCATGATGAACTGATGGTCAAAAGCCTTACCCCATTCCTTGAAGAGGGGGAAAATACCCTCTCTTTTCTGATAGAAAAAGTCAAATTCGACATCAGTAAAATAGAGAGCGATGCTGCCAAAGCAGTAAAAGAGATCGAAAGCATCAATAAGCAGCTGATCGCTGCAAACCTGACCAAAGAACGTGAACTTCTCTCACAGGAACATATCTCCAAAAAACTTTCAGAAAGGATCGCACAGCTAACCAAAAAGAAGGATGACGCCCTGCTGAAGCTTGCAGAGAAGGAACTTCTTGCAGGCTTCTATTATTTTCAGGCCAAGGTGTTCAAATCCGTCCTGGAATCCCAAAAAGAGATACGCAGCATCCTCTCCCTGCTCTCCTTTCAGGATACTCTGCTGCATGCCAAACTGACGGAGTTTGAAAGGCTGAGCAAAGAGAGCGAAGAGGCGATAGACTACAACGTCCTTTCGTTCAGAGAGAATCTCCTTTCAAGCTTTGAGAAGTTCTATGAGTCTTTTCAAAAGCCTTTTATTGTCATAGATGAAACACCGATCAGTTTTCTCAGCATCCTCAAACTGTTCGGGATTCTGCTGATAGGATTTATCATTGCCAGGATCTACTTCCGCCTCTTTATCATGCTGCACAAAAAACGCAAAGAGACCAGAGCCGTCTCCATCAAGATCATTGCCAATATCGGGGTGACACTGATCCTTTTTGCCGCTTTTGTCATCGCATTGGGGAGTATAGGCTTAAGTATCGCCCACCTTGCCGTCATCGCAGGTGCACTCTCTATCGGTATGGGATTTGCGCTCAGAAGCATTGTCTCCAGCATGATTTCGGGAATGGTGATTCTGAGTGAAAAATATATCAAAACAGGAGACTATATCACGCTCAAAGAAGGCCTGACAGGCAAAGTGATCGATATCGGCTTCAGGGCATCAGTCATCCGAACCATCGATAATATCGATATCATCCTACCAAACAGCGACCTCATCGACGGGCAGGTGATCAACCTTACAATGGAAGACCGTATCCGCAGGATCTATGTTCCTTTCAAGGTCCCCTATGGAAGCGATATCAAAAAGATCAGGTCGTTGATCATCAACGCAGTGATGGAGAGCAAGATCAAACTGATCCGCGACATACCGCGCAAAAAACCTACTGTATGGATGCAAACAGTCGGAGAAAGCTTCATAGAACTGGAACTGCTGGTATGGATCGAGGGGCTCAGGCCTTCCACCCATTCCAACCTGCTCATCCTCATCTATGAGACGCTGCAGGCAAACGGCATCGACATGCCACTGCCGCAGCTTGATGTGCATATGAATGAAAAAAAACGCTCCCAAAGGCCTCCATCGGCAAATATCGCAAGAGCTGTAACATCATAAGGACAGGCGTTGCAGCTTTGGCTCCGCCAAATGTTTGAGATAACATTAAACATTTTACTTATGATTTGAATCGACATCACAAAGTGCTTCCTTCATGGTACGATTCATCCAGTGAAGCGTACCATTTTAAGGTAGAGGTACCCAAAGTTGTATTTGCTATTTGGATCATCTATGGCATAGATCGTTACGAAAAGCGTTCGTGAGTTCAGAACCCCCCCTTGCCTCTGTAAATGTTAAACAGTCGTAGGTTTGGCACCGCCAAACGCGTTTGATACAATTTAATCTGGATACAATCATTTAGTCTTATATATAACTTTTAGTCACTATCAAACCGCTATAGACTGCATTCTCATCGGAACGAAGGGAACGAGTCAAAAATAGTTGGGGGACTATCCACAGGATACACTTCCGTAAGTTCTTTCACACTTTCTGGAGCTTGGGGACAAAAGGAGGATGAAAAGATATAGGTCTCTTTGGCTATATCCGCTCTACCCTCACCTTCACCTCCTGATAGCAGGCACTCTCACCTTCGTCACTGATGATAGAGGGGGTGAGGTAGTTCACGCCGATCGTATTGTTGGTGATCAGCGCCGTGTCGCCTCTGAGGTATTCGGAACATTGCACTTCAAAGATATACTCCCCATGCTCTGAGCTTACTTTCACCTTCTCCCCGTCTTTAAATCCAAGTACGGGGTTGAGCTGTACTCTGTTGTCTCTTACAAACTGTGTGTTGATGGACCTCTTCGACTTTGGTGAGAGCAGCCAGAGCGTTTCGTCCTTTGGTTTGTTCTGGCTCTCTTTTCTGTATTTGGTAAAACGTTTGGTGTTGACAAAGTCATCGTTGAACTCTTCGATAAACGCAAACTCATCATCACCCTCTTCTCCGAACCCGTCACTGTAGGGCAGTGCTTCATACGCTGGACCTACCAGCTCGCCGTTGAGCTCCTTGCATTGAGAGAGCCAGGCATTGAGATAGTACTCCTCGCTCTCCAGCCCGCTGAAACTGAATGCATCAAAGAGGTAGTGGGTAAAGTCATACTCGCTGATACCGATAGCTGACGTTTTGATCTTCTTCATCGGGGAAACATACTGATGGCCGTAACTGAGCCTGACATCCTCCTTCTCATAGAAGGTCTTGGCGGGGATCACGATCTTTGCCATTCTTGATGTCTCATTCTCATGCAGGCCGAAATAGATAAGGTTTTCCACACCTTCCAGCGATTCTGTTACCCTGTTCGTATCGGGCATAGAGGCAGCAGGGTTACCGCCCTGCACCAGAACCGTGTCAAAGTCGCCAAACTCGGTATCCACTTTACTCACACGCTTGCATGTCGTCTCAAAGGGATTGACAAACCCTTGTTTGCTCTCCCCCAGGTAACTGACCCCACACCCCTCACGGCCAAATAGACCCAGTACCGCTGCAAGTGAATCTATAGCATGCAGGGTATAGGAACCCGTCGAGTACTTCTGTACCCCCGCTCCGACCAGAAAGACCACCTTTCTGGCTCTCAGATAGTTCAGCAAGCGTCCGAAATCCCCAAGGTCAAGATCGATATACTTCAAGATCGCCTTGATGCGGTGTTCCCTGGTATAGTCATAGAACTCTTCAAAATCAGGAGCAAACTCCTCCATCCACTCCTTATCTTCACTATCTTCCATAAAGATAAAACGTGCCAGCATGATCGCGATATAGTAGTCCGTACGCGGGGCGACCTGCAAAAAGAGATCTGCTTTTTTGGCGATCTCCGTGCGTACAGGATCGATCACGATCAGCTTTTTCCCTTCAATATAAGGCATCAGGTGAGAGTTTGTCACTGTGAGGTTCCGTCCCCAGACCACCACCACTTCAGACTTCTCGATCTGTTCAAGCGGCAGGGTTTTGTTGACCCCTCTTCCCTCTTCTATCCCTGCGGCTCCCGCACCGTCACAGAGGCTTCCTTTTGTCAGATAGCCGTTGATCTGCTCCATGAAAAGCTCGGTTACCTCCTGCATCACACCTACATTGCCCGAACCTCTCCAGAGCAGACTTTTCTCACACATAAAGGCCTCGGCCACGGCAGCCAGAGCCTCCTCCATACTTACCTCTTTGCCCTCTACTCTGGGTTGGGTGATGCGGTCTGTCTCATCCATATATCTGTTCACTACAGCACACAGTGCCCCGTTGCCTGCCGGATGTTCAGCATCACCTTTGATCTTGCCCTCTTCATAGAGGATACGGCAGGCATCATAGCAGTCCAGCCCGCATGCCGTTTTCTCAGCCATTACTTGAGCTCCACTTTGACAAGTTTGGAGAAAGAACCCTCAGGGGCATCAAGGTAGATCTCTGCACGGTACGATGAGATAAACTTCTCATCAGTGATCCTCCAGACTTTGTCGACTTTATAGTCACTTTTTTTCCCATCGAGATAAACACTCTTCTGCTCGATGCCGTCCAGTTCTTCAGAGTCCAGATAGAGTACAAGTTTTGCCCTGCTCGCATCCACTACCTTTGCCAAAGGTGAACCTGGCGTGACATAATCACCTTTGCGTACCATGATCTCATACAGATACTTACGCTGCAGTACAATCGACTTTTTTTCAATACTGTCTTCAAGCTGGGCGATCTTATACTTCATATCCAAATACTGTGTTTTGGCAGAAGCAAAACTGTAAAAAGCCTCATCTTTTTGGGCAGCAGATGCTGTTTTCAACTTATTGATGCGATGAAAATAGGACTCTTTTCGTTTTAACGTTTCCTGAAGGACGAGAAGGTTTTCCTTTGATGTTTCCAAGCTGATTTTATCCAAATTGTCATCCAGATAGATCACGCGTTTTTGGTCCACCAGACTTCCTTCAGCTTCGAGATCTACATCAAGTACCAACGCACTCACCGCAGACTTCAATGTGACGGACTCATAAGGTTCGAGTTTGGCATAGTGTACTTTGGCCCATACGAACAGGGGGGTTAAAAGCAGTAAAAAAAACAATTTCATCAGGCATCTCTTTTTTGAAACGATTATAGCAAATTTGCATTGAAGCAAGCTGTTGATAGTGTTTTGCTTTTAGCTTGGCCTAGAGTTTTATCCCGAATTTTCCCAGAACAAAAATCACACTGTAGTATGCCATGACTGTCAAAGTGATCGAGACACCCATACTGATAACAAATCCGAAGCCTTTGTGGATCAAAAACGGGAAAGCGATAAAAAGTGTCATCGAAGGGGCGATCAGCCAAACGATCCTCTGCGAAAACTCAACGGCACTTTTGCTGCTGTCGGTGTCTATATACATCCAGGTCATAGCCAATATCGATACCAGGGGGATCGCCGCAAGTAATGCCCCGACGAGACTGCTTCTCTTTCCGATTTCGGAGATCAGGACAATAAGCAGTGAGGTGATAATGAGTTTGGTGATATAGTAAGCCACTCTTTTCCTTTGTATATAGGGTTATTTACGCTACTTTATCATAGAAATATCAAAAAAAGAAATAGTCACGGTATTGATCACTCTTCTGTATCAAAAAAATTTTCTTTAGCTACAGTTTGAATGGATCACGCGTTAGAAAAGATAAGTATCATTGGGAAAAAAGGCACGCCGTAAGCCGGGTTCTGTCGTGGGTAGTTATTTATCTAGGCGATATGTTGCCATACCGCTCAAGCGAAGTACTTTTGCCGCTCGAGGCGGCGTTAGCAAGACTTATTACCATGTACTTCTTGCTACGGGAAGGGTTTACCTAGCTGCCCATGTTACCACAGGCACTGGTGGGCTCTTACCCCACCGTTTCACCTTTACCACTCGCGTGGAAGTCTACTTTCTGTTGCACTTGCCCTCGGATTGCTCCGGCCATCCGTTAGATGGAGCCCTGTCTTGCATGTAGCCCGGACTTTCCTCTCGCAACAAAGATGTTGCCAGCAACTACCTGTCGTACCTTTAAGCGTATTATAGCATACTATACGGCAAAAAGAATGTGACGAAAATGGTAAAGGATATAAGGGGCGAAATAAGAAGGTGAAGTGCAGCTAATGCGGACAAGCGGGATCTCCCGCTGGTCCGGAAAAACCAAGCAGATTAAGCTTGCGCCATCGCTTCGTTTGCGTATTTTTTCCCAAGTTCAAAAGCTTTTAGGTTAAGCTCATGCACTTTTTTCGGTACTTTTGAAAGCATCGTATCGATAAGCGTCTGTTCATCGATCGCATCCATGTAAGTATTTGCAATTGCCAATGCAACAACGGATTGAGTGATCACGTTCCCTACTTCTTCTTTCGCGATAGTAATGATAGGGATCTCAACAATATTCCATTTTTTTCTATCCTCTTCACTTGGGAAAACAAGGTTTGGCTCGATGACGATCGTACCACCTTCACGTACACCCTTTTTGAAGAGCTGGAAACTTACATCGGCAACAGAGAGCATGAAGTCGATCTGACCATCAATTGCATACGGATAGAAGATCTCTTTGTCATCCAACTGGATATCAACCACAGTTGGTCCACCACGTACTTGTGATGTATAAGTCGCAGTTTTGATACCATAACCGCCTGTTTTGATCTTCGCTGCTGCGAAGATCTCACCTGCTAGAAGAACACCTTGACCACCAACACCGGTAAATCTCATTACAATTCTATTCATGTTCTTCTCTCCTTAGATCTTTTTCTTAAAGTCGTCTTGTGTGATCGGTCCACGTTTACCTTGGTGTACTGCTTTGATATCTTCATACATATCACAGTACTCTCTCACTTCAGTATCCTGTTTCAAGACACCTGTAGGAAGAAGGTTGAGCTGTTCCTCAGGACTGAGTGCATCATACTTTTTCTTAGGAGTTGTAATACTGTCGATCCAGTCAAGGTTTTCCATCGCTGACTGCATTTTGTTCTTTCTACCAAGGTTGATGTGGCAGTTGGAGAGCGCTTCCACATAAGAGAATCCTTTGTGTTTCATCGCTTCTACAAATACTTTTTCAAGTTTTTTCGGTGCAGTTACATTCTCTCTTGCAACAAATGATGCACCAGCAGCTTCTGCCAATGCACAACCGTCAAATGTAGGATCGATGTTACCAGCTTTCTGTGAAACGGTCCACATCCCCTGCGGTGTTGTCGGTGAAGTCTGAGAGTTTGTCAAACCATAGATGAAGTTCTGGATCACGATCAATGTAATGTCGATGTTTCTTCTGCAACCGTGGATGGTATGGTTACCACCGATCGCAAGTGCATCACCGTCGCCCGCAACACAGACAACTGTTTTATCCGGGTTGGCAAGCTTGATCCCCGTAGCAAATGCCACAGTTCTACCATGTGTAGTGTGTACCGTGTTGAAATCTACGTAAGAAGAGAATCTCCCCGAACACCCGATCCCTGAAACCACACACACTTCATCCTTGGAGAGTCCAAGTTTGTCAATCGCACGGATAAATGA
>DSDW01000052.1 GCA_011048515.1 Campylobacterota bacterium
CGGATTCAGGTATGTGGCGAGCCGGTATGAAGAGGAGATCAAAATCTCAGCCTACAGGAGCGATGCATTGATCGCACAGTATTGCCATTTCGGTTGGGGAGAAAATCAGCTTGGTGTAGCCAATTATCCTCAAAGATGTGCTAAACTTGCATTGGAATATATGGGCAGCAGACCCAAAAAAAGAGCGCTTGATGTGGGATGTGCCATTGGCCGCAGCAGTTTTGAACTTGCACGTGAGTTTGATGAAGTGGTAGGAGTAGACTTTTCGGCGCGTTTTATCCAGCAGGCGCAGCTTTTGAAAGAAAAAGGAGCCTTACGCTACAGTATCCCTATTGAGGGCGATCTGGAGTCTGCTCAGGAGGTTAGCCTCGCAAGCTTCGGTCTGGAAGATGTAGCCCCTAAGGTCAGCTTCTGGCAGGGAGATGCGTGCAACCTTAAGCCCGTTCATCAAGGCTTTGACCTGATATTTGCGGGAAACCTGATCGACAGGCTCTATGACCCGGGTAAATTTCTTGACACATTGGCTGAGAGGCTGAATGAGGAGGGGATGTTGGTTTTAACCTCTCCTTATACATGGATGGAGGAGTACACTCCCAAAGAGAAGTGGATCGGTGGCTATGAAAGAGAGGGGAAGGCTGTCACTACGTCGGATGGTCTTCTGGAGCATTTGGGCGGTGACTTTGAGCTGGTAGATACCAAGGATGTCCCTTTTGTGATCCGGGAGACGGCGAGAAAACACCAATACGTGATCGCGGAGATGAGCGTTTGGCAAAAAAAGAGAAAGTGAGATGAGATTGGAAGCGGTGCAAAGAGCGGGAACCTACGCGGTAAAACTGGATGAAGCTGTCCATAAATTCGGTACCGATGATTTGCTGCCGTTATGGGTGGCCGATATGGATATCGCTGCGCCTCTATGCGTGCAGGAGGCACTTCAGCGAAGGGCTACCCATCCGGTTTACGGCTATACGGTCTATCCTGAGCGTTATTATCAGGCCATCAAAGATTGGTATTTCAATCGGTTTGGCTGGAAGATCGAGACCGAGTGGATCGTACCTGCCTACGGGGTTGTCCCCTCACTCAACTTCGCGATCAATGCCTACAGCAAAGAGGATGAAGGCATTATCGTGCAGACACCGCTCTACCCGCCGTTCTCCGATTCGGTGCGCAGACAGGGGAGGAAGCTTCTAAACAACAGGCTGCTCTATCAAAACGGCAGCTATCAGATCGACTTTGCTGATTTTGAAGCCAAAGCCAGAGAGGCGAAGCTTTTTTTGCTCTGTTCTCCCCACAACCCTACAGGAAGGGTATGGAACAAAGAGGAGCTGGAAAAGCTCATCGATATCTGTCTGGCAAATGGGGTGATCATTGTCTCAGACGAGATCCATGCTGATATTGTTTTCAGAAAGGTGCATTATGTACTGGGAAGTTTTGAAAAAGTACAGCAGCACTCTGTTGTACTGAATGCACCATCCAAAACCTTCAATATCGCAGGGCTTAACACCTCCTATGCGGTCATACCGGACAGAAGATTGAGAGATGCCTATCTCCATGAGCAAAAAAAATCGGGTATTACGAATGGAACGCCTTTTGGTATCGAAGCATTGATGGCAGCCTATGAAGGAGGGGAAGCATGGCTGGAGAAGTTGAAAGTTGCACTCTGGGAGAATGTAGTGTTTGTCAAAACGTTTATCGAAACCCATCATCTTCCGCTGAAAGTGGTGGAGCCTGAAGCCACGTTTCTGCTATGGATCGACTGTCGAGGACTGGGGCTTTCTACGGAGAACTTGGCAGCATTTTTTATCAAAAAGGCAAAACTGGGACTCAATGAGGGGGTGAGTTTCGGAGAAGAAGGAGAAGGATTTATGCGTTTAAATATCGGTACCTCCAAAGAGGTACTTCACCAAGCAATGCAGCAGCTGCTTCGTGCATACGAGGAGAGAAAATGAGGATCATACTTTCATGGCTGATCGTTTCGGTATGGCTCTTTGCCCTTCCTTCGGATATCACCTATTTTCTGAACAAATCTAAACTTCCCAGCAGTGATGTCAGCATCTACATCAAAGAGCTTGGAACCAACCGCGTGGTCGCTTCCTTGAATGCGGATACGGTACGCAAGCCAGCCTCAGTGATCAAAGTCGCCACAGCCTATGGGGCACTGTTGAAGCTGGGGTTTGACTACCGCTGGCCAACAGAGTTCTATATCAACGGGTCCGTACGTTCCGGGAGCCTCGAGGGTGATCTCGTCATCAAAGGGTATGGAGACCCATCACTGAGTTCAAAGGAACTGCCTGATATTGTCGCGCAGATCAAGGAAAAAGGGATCGGGCATATCAATGGTAATGTGATCATAGACAGAAGCTACTTTGACGTGGGAGATGAGGATAGTTCGCACTTTGATAACTACCCCTACAGTGCCTATAACGCGATGCCAGATGCGATGATGTTCAATGAGCGTACCAGTACGGTCGGTATCCTGCCCCGCAGCAGATCTGTCTATAAGGAGATCGAGGACCCCAGCTATACGGTGGTCAATAATGTCAAGTTTGTCGACAGATCGTGCAGTGGGAAATATGCATGGGCAGGTTCAAGAGTAGAGATGCAATCCTCTATCCCCAAACTGATACTGCAAGGAGAACTCTCAAAGCACTGTAAAGAGCGTAAGGTGTGCATGATCGTTGCCAAACCGTATAACAATTTTTACTATGCCCTTAAGGATGCGCTGGAGAAAGAGGGGATAACGATCAGGGGAGGTATGAAGCTGTCACAGGTTCCTGCCGGTGCCAGATTGCTTTTTACACACTATTCCGAACCACTCGAATCGATCGTTTCCGAAACACTGAAAGAGAGTAACAATCTTTATGCCAGACATCTTATGCTGCTCACCGGTGCCAAGGTCTATGGCGCACCGGCTACGGTCGAGAAGGGGAGAAAAGCGGTGACTAACCTGCTGAGAACCCAGAGTGCCCTGCCCGCGGGGGAGTTTTTCCTTGATAATGGATCGGGGCTTTCCCGGCGTTCAAAAATGTCTGCAAGAATGCTTGGCGCAGTCTACGAAAGTGCCTACAGAATTTTAGGCGAAAGGTGGATGAATACCCTTTCCATAGGAGGAAAAGACGGGACGATCAAAAGGCGTTACCGTTACAAACCGGCGCAGAATAGAACATGGATGAAAACAGGAACGATCAAACATGTTAAAAATATCGGGGGGTATGTGAAAAACAGAGCCGGCAACTATTACAGTGTCGTGATCCTGGTCAATACCAAACAGGGAAATTTCCGTGCCGTAGAACTGCAGGACAATATCATCAACTGGCTGGCACAGACGAAAAAAACACCGTATGAGTCAGGCAGCAAACCTGCTTCCATGGCAGCAGACCAGGTTCAGGTCACACGGACAAAAGAGTCATCTCCTGCCCCGGAGACAAGGAAGGAGATGTCGGGGAACTACTATATACAGGTAGCCTCGGTCGTCAAGAGACCCGATAACCTTTATCTCTCCAAGTTGGAAAAGGCGGGGTTGCGCTATAAGGTGGTGCATGAAGAGCGCTACAAAGTACTGATCGGAGGGTACTCCAGCAAAGAAAGTGCGCAAGCGGCATTGCCGACCATACGTCAGAAGTTGAATAAAAGTGCGTTTATTGTAACAAGGTAATTACGGTATAATTTTTGTTTAATTTATAGCGCATACAGGACTGTAATGAACTTCGAAACCTATCCTTTTGAAAAATTAAATCACTTGCTGGAAAGTATTACGCCAAACCAGGAGTTCCCGCCGCTCAGTTTAACGATCGGCGAGCCTCAGTTTGAGACGCCAAAGTTTATTCGCGATGCACTGGGCGAGCATAGCGACCTGCTGAACAAGTATCCGAAAACAGCAGGAGAGAGCGTGCTCAGAGAGGGGATACTCCAGTATCTCAGGAACCGTTTTGACCTCGAGCTTGGTGAAGAGCAGATCATCCCTACCTTCGGGACCAGAGAGGTACTCTTTAATTTTCCGCAGTTTTTGCTGTTTGATATTGAACATCCGGTAATAGTCTTCCCGAACCCGTTTTATCAGATCTATGAGGGAGCGGCAAAGGCAAGCAGGGCGGAGGTGATCTACCTGGATCTCAACGAAGCGAACCACTTCCAGCCGGTGATCGATGAGGCGCAGTTGGCCAAAGCGGATCTGGTGATCCTGAACTCGCCGAACAACCCGACTTCATCAGTCATGACAATGGAGCAGATGAAGCAGTGGGTCAGACTGGCACTCAAATATGATTTTGTGCTGCTCAATGATGAGTGTTATGTAGATCTCTATCTTAACGATCCGATCCCTTCCCTGCTGAATGCCAGTATCGAAGCGGGCAATGAGAGTTTCAAGAACGTATTGGTCATCAATTCGATCTCCAAGCGTTCTTCTGCACCGGGCCTGCGTTCCGGATTTATCGCAGGGGATGCTTCGATACTCGAAGCGTATATGGTGTACCGTACCTATGTAGGCTGTGCATTGCCTCTCCCGCTGCAATATACAGCAGCCGCAGCATGGGCGGACCAGGCGCATGTCGATCTCTTCAGAGAAAAATACAGGAAGAATTTTGAAGTGGCCAAAGAGCTGCTTGGGGTGGATGCCCCGGAAGCGACCTTCTATATCTGGCTGAAAGTGGGTGACGAGATCGCCTTTACCAAAGCACTCTATGAGAAGTACAACCTTAAAGTGCTGCCGGGTTCTTTCCTCGGACGTGAAGGGGAGGGCAAGGGGTATGTCAGGCTGGCACTGGTCTATGAAGCGGAAAAAACCAAAGAGGCATTAGAACGAATAAAAATGTGTATGGGAGAGATAAATGAATAACGAAATGCCGGACATTCATGCAGAAGAGCTCAAGAAAGACCCTGAGTTCCTGGCAAACATAGAGAGACTGGAAAAAGAGTGCAGAGATCAGCAGAGCATCGCAAAAGGGTATCAGCTTTTGGATGCCAGACTGATCATCGAATCACCCGAAGAGGAGATCAACGAGATCTTCACCTTCATTGTGAACAATGCTTTTGACAAGCTTGCAGAAAAGCTTACCGAGAGAAAATCGTTCGATATGGGCGATGTCGAGGATATCGCAACCGCGCGCGCGATCTACGAGCATGCGATGCAGCGTTACAGCGAAAACGACATGAAGGGTGCCAAGGAGATGTTTCTGGTGCTCAACTATACGATGGACCGTGCGGGGCTGAAAGATGCGATGATGGTCCATGCCTGCGCAGTGATGGCGGGTAAAAGCTTTGAGGAATTTGTGGAAAGTATGGTGGATATGGAGGGGATCGACGTGCATGATCCTCTGGCATTTTTCATCCAGAGCTTTACGCAGCCGACGGATATCCTGCTTACAATGTTCTCCAAGTATGTCAAACAGGGAGAAGAGGAGCTTAAAGTACTGGACGAGAGCAGATAGTCAAAAGGCTTTGCCTTTTTAAGTGAAGAGATAAGAGTGCGCCCGAACGAAGTGACAAGTGCCCTTGGGGTGAAGAGTGAAAATATGCATTGCTTGGCAATGCTTTTATGTAAAAAAGTGGAGTTGGTGTAGTGGAAGTAAAAAAGATACATTTTATCGGGATCGGGGGTATCGGACTCTCTGCTCTGGCGAAATTTCTTGCCAATGACGGGCACAAGATCTCCGGCTCTGATATCAGACAGAGTGAGATCACCAATGACCTGGCAACAAACTTTTCTGCGAAGATCACGATACCCCACCATGAAGATGCTGTGGAGGGTGCCGATATCGTCATACACTCTGCTGCGGTACGCCCGACCAATGTCGAATATCAAAAAGCCAAAGCACTGGGGATCACGCTCCTTTCACGAAAAGAGGCGCTGAAGTTCATCCTGGGAGAAAAAGAGGTCTATGCGGTAGGGGGTGCACACGGTAAAAGTACCACTTCAGCGATGCTCGCTTCCCTTATCCCCGGGTCCAATGCCCTGATCGGTGCGATCAGCAAAGAGTTTGGCTCCAACGTACGCTATTATGAGAATGACAAAGTGGTTTTTGAAGCGGATGAGAGCGACGAGAGTTTTTTGAACTCTAATCCTTATCTGGCGATCGTCACCAACGTTGAACCTGAGCACATGGAGTACTACCAGTATGATGAAGCGCTTTTTTACAGCGCGTATACAAAATTTCTCTCCCTTGCAAAGATACGGGTGATCAACGCCGAAGATACGTTCCTCTCTTCCCTGGAGATGGAGAGCGTCAAGCTCTATCCGAGCAGAGATATCAAAAATATTGCATTTACACTGGTAGAGGGCAAACCGCATACGAAATTCGAGCTGCGGGATCTGGGGACATTCGAGGTTTTCGGGCTGGGAGAACATATCGCTTTGGATGCCGCACTGGCGATACTTGCAGCACTGGAGCTTGGCCAGCCTCTTGAGGAGATCAGGAAGAACTGTTCGAACTATAAAGGCATCAAGAAGCGCTTTGATATCATCCAGGATAAAGAGAAGTGTGTCGTGATCGATGACTATGGTCATCATCCTACCGAGATCAAGGCAACCATGAAGGCACTGAAGATCTATCAAAATCTGAGAGGTTTCAGGCAGCTCAATGTCATCTGGCAGCCGCACAAATACAGCCGTACCATAGACAATCTTCCAGGATTTGTCGAGTGTTTTGAAGGGGTGGATGAGCTAGTGATCCTTCCGATCTGGGCGGCCGGAGAGATCGAGATTGATATCGACCTCAAAGGAGCGTTCAGCCGTTATAAGCTTCTGATGGCGGATGCCGTGACCAAAGAGGATAACATCGTCAAGGTCCTGAAAGAAGGACGCGTGATACAGGAATACAGCCAGGGGCTCATCACCGCATTCGGTGCGGGAGACATCACCTATCAGATCAGGGGTGAAGCGTAGCCGAGATAGATGTTTCGTCTCTCAGTTTGAGAGCGAGGCGAAATATAAGAAGTAGTTTTTTCATTTACTACTCCTCATATTTACTGGTATTGAAATCGCATGCAGCTTTTTCTTCTTCAAAAGTAGGAAGTGTGTAAACTCCACCACTTAAGAGATTGTCATACTGTAAATATCTATCCATGCGCTCTTTAGTGTTAAAATATATTGTACTTCTAAAATATTCATCAACAGTATTTTCTTGTATCAATAAAGGTTCATTTAAAAATTCTGCATCATATTTGTAATAAGCTTGACAATAATCCGCTTTGGACACTTCATCATGTATCTCCTTAGCCTTCTCAGGAGTCTCAAGTATTTTTTTATATTCTCTTGCTGCCTGCATCGCAATATCAATATGAATAGGATGCTTATCTTTATAC
>DSDW01000038.1 GCA_011048515.1 Campylobacterota bacterium
AACTCAACTGCCTTCTCCGTGATCAGTGTCACCCCATCCGGAATATAGTCATCTCTTTTATAGACAACCTGGTCTTTTGTCCATACACCGCCGCCGACAAGTGTCTGGCCTGGCTGGTAAGAAGTAGAGAGTTCGTTAGGCTCAAGGATCGTGATATCGGGATTGCTTAGCGCATGGGTCAGTCCTGCAGCTGTAGCGATACCCGCAAGACCTCCACCTACGATCAGGATCTTCCCTTTTGCATTTGAGCTAGGACCGGTACACCCTGTTGCACCGGTTGCCATCAGTGCCGCAGCACCACCTGTTCCGAAAAGTTTCAATGCATCCCTTCTTGAGATTCCCTCTTTCTTAAAGTGTGCATCGACGAGCTCTAGACTCTCTTTCATCATTTTTTTATCCAAAATTGACTCCTTCAAATATCAACAATTCTTTATTTTACTACAAAATGTATAAATTTCTACAAAAACTATAAATTCATATTAATTTAATCATAAATTTTTTTAGATTAAATTCTATAATTTCACAATATTGTCGATCAGGAGTTGCAGACTGCTCTTCCCATTGAAATAATTTTCATTCACAAAATAGGTAATATCGACCAAGGTATCTGCCTCAAATCGCTCCGTAGTTTTGAACTTTACCCCTTTTAAAAACGAGCCATTGTGTTCAAATGTGAACCTGAGGTGATTATGATCTTTGCCCATCGCAGCACTCTCCATGATCCGAACATTACGGGTAATGAATTTCGGTTTGGTATTCTTCTCACCGAAAGGCTCAAACCTTTTGATCAGTCCGGTAAGATCAAAACTGACTAAAGAAAAGTCGAGTATACCCAAGAGCTCAGGATCCGTTCTTTGCGGCCTGTAGTCCCTTTTTTCGTACTCCTCCTGCAAAGCGTTTTTGAAAGGTGTCAAATTCTCTTCGCTCAGCGAGAGGCCGATCGCTGCACTGTGTCCGCCGAACTTTTCAAGGTATCCACGACAGGCATCGGTGATCTCAAAGAGATCGCAACTCTCCACACTCCTTCCGCTTCCCTTCAGGATGCCTTTCCCATTGTGGGAAAGGACGATTGCCGGTTTTTGATGCACCCTGGCAACCCTTGCCGCAACGATCCCCACCACACCTTCATGCCACTCCTCACCCCGGACAACAATTACGTGATCGTTTGGATCTACCTGATTCAATGCTTTCTGGGTAATCTGCTCTTCTGTTTCTTTTCGTAACGCATTAAATCCCTGCAGTCTCTCCAGTCTTACTCTGGCATCATAGATATTTTTGGAGGAGAGGAACTCCACCGCATGCATCGCATCTTCCATCCGCCCTGCACTGTTAAGCAGAGGAGCAAGAAAAAATGCGATATCTTCGCTGCTGCATTCGCTTTTTTGGTGTAGCTCCAAAAAAGCCCTGATTGCCGGAAGATCACTCTTGGAGAATGCTTCCAGCCCCCTCTTTACCATCGCACGGTTGATATGCTGAAGCGGCATTACATCGGCGATAATCGCAACTGCTGCCAGCTCCAGATAACTCACCATATCGATCTTGATATCCAGTGCATTTTTAAGTGATGCGATCAGATACCATGCGATCTGTGCCCCGCACACCTCATGATAGGGGAAGGTGCATGCATCCTGTTTTTGATTGACGATCGCATAGGCCTCAGGCAGTATCTCTCCGGGGATATGATGATCGGTAATGATCAGATCTATTCCCTCCTC
Organism: Campylobacterota bacterium; assembly: GCA_011048515.1. GTDB lineage: Bacteria > Campylobacterota > Campylobacteria > Campylobacterales > Sulfurovaceae > Sulfurovum. The sequence continues at coordinate 1,716 of DSDW01000038.1, forward strand.
TTTGCAGTGTTTGGCTGCTTCTATTGCGGAGATGCCGTTATCTACCGTGATCGCAAGATCTGAACCGACAATACGGGGGATAAGCTGGCTTGAGAGTCCGTACCCGTCTTTGAACCGGTTGGGTATGATCCACTCTATAGGATAATCGATCTCCTCGAAAAAACGTACCATGAGTGTTGTAGAGACGACACCATCCACATCATAATCTCCGATAACTGTGATCTTTTCGCGGTTTTGTATCGCTTTGACGATGCGGTCAGTTGCCTTATCCATATCTTTAAAGGCAGAAGGAGGGGGAAGATCTCTGAGGGTCAGAAACCCCTCATTGAAGCGTTCGTTCAAGAGCCTTTCCAGACCCTCCAACGTAATTTTGGGATACTCAATCCCCATCAGTTCGATCTGTTCTCGATCGTTGCTTTGACAAATGCCAGGATAGTTGGGTTCGGATGCTGCAGTCTGGAAGTAAATTCCGGGTGAAACTGCACACCAAGGAACCATGGGTGATCCTTCACTTCGATTGCATCGATCAATCCATGAGATTCACCTGTTACGACCATTCCATTTTCCTCGAGCGCATCGCGGTATTTCGGGTTGGCTTCATAACGGTGTCTGTGTCTTTCAAAGATCACCGCTGCACCGTCATAGGCAGCTCGCAGGTGTGAACCCTCTTTTGTCTCACACTCATACTCACCGAGTCTGAGGGTACCTCCCAACGGTGATGTGCTGGTACGTATCTGCTTCGATCCATTCGCATCGATAAACTCGTCGATCAGATAGATCATAGGGTTTTTTGTTTTCTCGTCAAACTCCACCGAGGTTGCATCATCAAGTCCCAGTACATTGCGCCCGTATTCAATGATGGAGAGCTGCATACCCAGACAGATCCCCAAGAAGGGTATCTTCTCTTTTCTTGCATACTCTATCGCTTTGATCTTACCCTCTATACCGCGCTCACCGAATCCTCCCGGAACCAGTATACCGTCACACCCTTTGATAAATTTCGCGGCGCCCTCTTCTTCGATCTTTTCGCTGTCAACCCATTTGATATTGACTCTGTAATCAAGATGTGCTCCCGCATGGATCAATGCTTCGGTCAATGATTTATAGGACTCTTTAAGGTCCAGGTATTTTCCTACGAACGCGATCCTAATCTCATCACTCGGCATGATGATCTTATGAACAAGATCAGCCCATTCATCCATTTTTGGATGGCATGCATCCAGATCAAGCTGTTTGCAGATAGGCGTCAGGATATCCTGATTTAGAAAACTGAGCGGTACCTGATAGATCGTTGCTGCATCCTCTGCAACGATCACGGAATCTTCATCTACATCACAGCTGTATGCAATTTTCTTTTTGATCTCCGCCGGTACTGGTTGCTCTGCTCTGAGAATGATCATGTGCGGAGAGATACCGATACGTCTGAGCTCCTGAATGGAGTGCTGGGTAGGTTTTGTCTTAAGCTCTCCGGCTACTTTGATATAGGGAAGAAGCGTGACGTGTATATTCATGACCATAGAACGTCCAAGTTCATGCTTCATCTGACGGATTGTCTCCAAAAACGGTAAACCCTCAATATCTCCGGTCGTACCGCCGAGCTCTACGATGAGGATATCTTTACCCTCTCCTGCTCTGATGATACGCTCTTTGATCTCATTGACGATATGAGGAACTACCTGGATCGTTTTTCCGAGATATTTACCTTTTCTTTCATTTTCAATCACCGTTTTATAGACCTGTCCGGTTGTGAAGTTGTTTTTTTTCGTCAGCGAGGTATCTAAAAAGCGTTCATAATGTCCAAGGTCAAGATCGGTTTCTGCTCCATCTTTTGTGACAAATACTTCTCCGTGTTCAAGCGGAGACATTGTACCGGGGTCTACGTTGATATAAGGGTCAAGTTTAAGTACTGCTACTCTTTGACCTGTTTGCTTCAACAGTGTTCCAATACTCGCGGCAGTAATACCTTTTCCGAGTGAACTGAGTACACCACCTGTAACAAAAATGTATTTTGTTCCTTTTTCGCTCATATAATATTATCCTTTAAGAGTTATGCTACGATCGGCATGATGATCGTAATAAAGTTTTCGTCTTTGACAACAAACGGCAGACTTGGTCCATTGAACTGAATAAGAAATTCATTGGCATCAGTTTGTGAAATGAAGTCAAGCAGATATCGGCTGTTTAAAGAGAGTTCGAATTTTTCGGTCAAACCGGTTTCAAGCGCAATTTCTGTTTTTGCTTCCACATTGTCTGCTGATAGTGAATTGAAGATAATCGTATCAGAGAGAAATGTGATTTTAATCTCCTGTGAGATTGTGGTAATCATTTTTATTGCTTCAAGCATCTCTTTTTTAGGCAATGCAATTGAATGTTTGACTGAGGATGGAATAATTCTTTCATAATCCGGGAATTTTCCGTTGATCAGACGTGTATAGAAAAAATAGTTTTCATTGTTGATAATGAGATTTGTTTCGTCAAAGAAGATATTGATCTGGTCTAAAAAAAGTTTTTGTATTTCAAGAATCGCTTTTTTAGGTACGATCAGTGAAAGGGCTTCGCTGTTTGAACTCTCTATTGTAGCGATAGCTAAACGTCTTGTGTCGGTCCCTACAAGGTCAGTGGAATTATTTTTGATATTGATCAGAGCACCGTTGAGTTCAAACTTTGGATTGTTTGTGTCAATTGCAGGAGAGATTTTTTTAAGATTTTTAATCAAATTCATTGAATCAAGTGAAATTTGAGGTTTATCATTGATTGTAGGGAAAGAGGGATAAAGGTTTGGATCGAAAGTAGGCAATTTGAATTTGGACTGTTTCTGTTTTATGATAAGTGTATCATTCATTAGTTCCAATGTGATCTCGTCATCTTTTAAAATCCGAACAATATCAAGGAGTTTTTTACCGTGGGCAGTGAAAGCCCCTTGTTCTTCAACGGTGATATGATCCGTAACGATCTTTAAACCTATTTCCGAATCCGTAGCTTTGATGACACATCTGTTATCTTCTGTGTTGAAAAGGACATGTGAAGTGATTTGACTTGCATCTTTTTTTTCTAAGAAAGGTTGGAGATTAATGAGTATAGATTCGATAATTTGTTTTTGCGCTTTGATCTTCATTGACTTTCCCTTATTTAATTTAATAAATTAGTACATAGTAGTTATATGATATGAATATGTGAAAAACTCTTTACACAACGATTTGCCCGAACTTTGATAGGTGTTGAGACTTTTATGGAAGTTCACACCTATTCACTTTTAAAATTATATCTTTTTTTTATTATAGTAGTATAACGCACTGAAGAGGAGGGAAATCAGGAGTTGAGTGCGTTGGTTTTGATTTTGTTTGAAAGCTCTTCGAGAAGGATTTTGAAATTTTCGTTGCCCTCTATGATCTCATTGATCTTTTTCATTGCATGGGAGATAGCGGTATGGTCTTTCATCCCGAAATACATAGCGATCTGAGGCATTGAGCTTGGCGTAAGTTCTCTGGCAAGATAGATGGCTGTTCTTCTGGCATCCACGACATTTTTGGTACGTTTTTTTGACTTGATATCGGAAGGTTTTACATTGAGCTCGGCAGAGACAGTTTTGATGATATCATCGATCGTGATATTTTCTCTCTCTTCTTTGAGCTGGTCTTTGATCGCGTTCTGTGCAAAATCCAGAGTGATCTCCTGGTTGAGCATAGAGGAGAGAGCGTTGAGTTTGATGATGGTTCCTTCGATCTCACGGATATTATCTCCCATATGGGTTGCAATGAAATTGATGATCTCGTTATCCAGGCTGATTCCGTCGAGTTCGCATTTTTTCTGAATGATCGCGATCTTTGTTTCAAGTCCCGGAGGCTGGATATCCGCCATCAATCCCCACTCAAAGCGGCTTTTGAGCCTGTCGACCAGCCCTGTGATTTTGTTGGGTTGACGGTCCGATGTAATGACGATCTGTTTGTTTGCTCCGTGCAGTTCGTTGAAGGTGTGAAAAAATTCATCTTGTGTCTTCTCTTTGTCCGAGATGAACTGGATATCATCGATCAGCAGCGTATCACACTCTCTGAACTTGTCCCTGAACCGGTCCATAGTCTGTGAGCGAAGATGGGTCAAAAAAGAGTTAAGAAACTGTTCGGCTGTGGTATAGATGACGGTTTTCCCCAGTGAGATATGATAGTTCCCGATCGCCTGAAGCAAGTGTGTTTTTCCCAGACCTACACCGCCGTAGAGGAAGAGTGGGTTATATTGTCTTCCCGGTTTTTCAGCTACCGATTTAGCAGTGGTATAGGCAAACTGGTTTGAATCTCCTACGATAAAGCTGTCAAAAACGAGTGAAGGGTTGAGATAGGTACTTTTTCCGCTGCTTTTTTCGGAGATTACAGAGGTTTTTTCTGCCGGGGAAGCGCTTTTCTGCTGTCCGACCTGTATCTCTACTTTGGGTTTTATTTCATTATAGACTTCAAAAAGATGTTCAAGTTTATCTTTGTATTTGGTCTTGATCCATTTGGCGATGATCATATTAGGGGCATAAAAGTAGACGATATTGCTTCTTGAACGCTTCGTATCATAGACAAGCGCTTTGATATAGCGTTCATACTCTGTTTGTGAGATCTCTTTTTTGAGTTCAAGAATGACTTTTTGGCCTATGTTCATCGGGTAGGATTTCCTTATGTGAATAACTTGACGTATTTTAGCCAACTTTGGTTAAAATAGCGTCAATAAAGCGTAGTGAACAAAGATTTTCACAGTGTGAACAAAGGTGTGAATGAATATTTTAGGAATCGACCCCGGAAGCCGTAATCTCGGGTATTGCATACTCAATTGGGACGGGAAAAGTTTTTCACTTCTTGAAGCGGGTTTACTGAAAATCAAGGCGACTGTGTTACAGGAACAGATCATTGAACTTGTGGAGGGGTTTGATGTGATTTTAAACTCCCATAAGATTGATGAAGTGGCGATAGAGGATATCTTCTATGCCTACAATCCGAAAACAGTACTGAAACTGGCGCAGTTCAGAGGAGCGCTCTCTCTGAAAATTCTCCAGGAGGTCGGCTACTTTTATGAATATACACCTCTACAGGTGAAAAAAGCGGTGACAGGTAACGGGAAAGCGGCAAAAGAGCAGGTGGCTTTCATGGTAAAAAAGCTCTTTGGTATCAAAAAAGAGATCAAACCCCTGGATATCTCTGACGCCATGGCCATCGCCTGGATGCACCTCCAACACGTGAAGATGAGAAGCGTAAAGCAAACGTGAATAGTGAGAGTCGTTAAAAAATGAAAAACTCTTCTCATTTGTTCTCATTTTTCACCCCCCCCCTCGACAAGCTCAGGGCGAACGGAAAACTTCTGTAGATTCCGTGTTGAAAATCCCTTAAAAACAGACCAAAAAGCTTAATATCCCTTATTGAGCTTTCACCTCCAATTTCCTATAAACTTCCAAAGAGTTAAAAATAGAAAAAGCCATTAAAAC
>DSDW01000037.1 GCA_011048515.1 Campylobacterota bacterium
CCTTAAAGATAATACTAAAGTGTCACCCATCCCGCTACCAAAAACGCGATACTCGCCAACCCTCCGCCAATCAGGGCATAGGGAAGCTGCGTACGCACATGATCGATGTGGTTGCAGTCTGCGGCCATCGAGGAGATGATCGTGGTATCAGAGATCGGTGAAGCGTGGTCTCCGAAGATCCCTCCGCTGATGACCGCGGCGATCACAAGCGGGAGATGGAGGTCAAGTGTCGCACCCAAAGCCAGCGCTATGGGCATCATGATAGAGAAGGTCCCCCAGCTCGTGCCTGTCGAAAAAGCAGTGATGGAGGAAACCAAAAATATCAGCAGAGGTACGAGGATCGCGGAGATGTTCCCTTGCAGGATGGAGGCAAGGTAATTTGCCGTACCCAGGTCACCGATCACCTTGCCGATCAGCAGTGCAAAGACCAGGATGGTCGTGACGGGAAGCATATGACCCATCCCCTCAAAGAGCCCCTCAAAATATCTTTTGTGAGAGATCGTTCTGTTGGGTACAAAAAACAGATAGATGAAGAGCAGGGTAGTGATCACCGCATAGTAGACCGAGGTAGAACCCGATCCCTTGAAGATATCCCCGTCACCGGTCATGTAGAGTCCGACAGGCACCATCGCTACCATGACAACGATCGGCAGCAGCATCCCGTAGAGTGCGGGTTTGATCTCTTTGTGATTGTCGGGCAGACGGTAGGTTCTTGGAAGGGCATTGCGCATCGGACCGATATTGATATTTAAAAATATCACAGCAAGTACGATCGCCAAAGTAAAGATCGAATAGAAGTTAAATGGGATCGAATAGACAAGAAGAGAGATCGCATCTCCTGTGATCACTTTGGATTCGATCGCGGTGATGATCAGCCCCAAAAGCAGAGCTCCCCAGGCGTTCAGAGGAATCAGTGAACAGACCGGTGCGGAAGTGGAGTCACAGATATAAGCCAGCTTTTCGCGGCTGACACCGTTCTTGTCACACAGCGGCTTCGCCACGGTTCCGGCCACCAATGAGGTGATCGATGATTCGATAAAGATCAGCACACCGATGAAGTATGCCAGCAGCATCGCTCCCGTAGGCGAGTCAATACGCCTTGACTTCTCAGAGAGGTATACCACAAACCGTTCTACCGAACCGGAAATGGTGAGAAGCCGAATGATCGCACCGACAAAGAGCATAAAAAGCAGAGTCTTGACGATCCATCCTTCGGCAAAGAGCGCAATGACCCCATCCCACAGTGCGATGAACGCTTTGGCCGGGTTGTAGCCGTTGAGTACCAGAAATCCTGCAAAGATCCCGCCCAGAAGAGAAACGATCACATCTTTTGTTATAATAGCCAGAAAAATAGTCAGCAAGGGAATTGCTATTGAGATGATTCCATATTCCATACAAGGATTATAACGAAATGAAGATATTGTTTATACTTACTTTTTTACTCATGACATTGATTCAGGCACAAACCGGGCAGCTGATCGTTGTGACGACTGAAAACTGGTCGGCTTCGGAAGGCAAACTGCAACGCTATGAGCGCATCGACAGAGGATGGCAAGAAGTTGGAAAAGCGATAGATATCAAGCTGGGAAGAAACGGTCTGGGATGGGGCAGAGGGCTGCACAGGATTCCGGATAATGCCAGGTTCGTCAAAAGAGAAGGAGACGGCAAGTCACCGGCAGGGATATTTGAACTCAAGCAGGCATTTGGGTATCAACCCTTTCAAATTGATTATCCGTATGAAGTCTATACGGAAGATGACCACTGTGTCGATGACGTACACTCAAAATACTACAACAAGATCGTAGAGAGTAAGAATATCAAGCGAGACTATCAAAGTTATGAGAGGATGAAGTTCCCCGAGGATTACTATAAGTACGGCATCGTTGTGGATCATAACGGCATCATGGAAGGAGAAAAATCTGTCAGGGGTGCGGGATCGTGTATCTTTATCCATATCAAATCGATTCCTACTGCCGGATGTACCGTGATGAGCGAAGAGGAGATCAGAGAGATCATCAGGTGGCTGGATGCAACAAAAAAACCTTTGTTGGTGCAGGGGACAAAAGAAACAGTAGAAGCACTCATGAAACACGAACGGATCAGAAAATGACCTATCAGGAAAAACTGACCAAAGCCAAAGCCAAACTGATGCTGGAGCATCCCTATTTCGGTACGCTTGCCTCAGCCCTCAGGATCGAGTCCGACCCTGACCAGCTTACTTTTAAAAGTGACGGCAATACCGTACGTCTCAATGAAGAGTATGTGGATAAGCTCAATGTCTCAGAAGTGGAGTTTATCCTCTCCAATGGGGCAATGCATGCCGTGCTGGGGCACATGGAAAGGCGCGGTGGCAGGGATAAGTGGCTCTGGCAGGAGGCGTGTGACTTTGCGGTCAATGCGATGCTGGTCAAAAACGGTTTGCAGGCTCCGGAGTATGTCAACTACCAGCCCCAGTTCGAGGGGATGTATGCCGAAGAGATCTACTCGCAGCTCAAAGAGGAGATGAAGTATGCCCCCGATACCAACCACGACTCCAGCGGGGATGCACAGGATCAGGAGGAGTCTCCCCGGCAGCAAGCCAGCAGCGATGAGAAGCAAACGCAGAACGAACAGGGTAAGGCAGAGCCTGCACAGGAACAGGAGATCAGCCAAGAGGAACTAGGCCATCTTGCAGAGGAGCTCAAAGAGCACTTTGAACAGATATTTAACAAGCTGAAGCGTCAGGATGCGCTGCCCAAGGATCTGAAGTTTGTCGTACCGGAGTACTTTTCGCACAAGGTGGACTGGCGTGAAGTGCTTTCGGGTTTTATCGCTTCCTATGCCAAAAGCAGTTACAGTTTTATGCCTCCGAACATGAAGTATCTCTACCGCGGCATCTATCTTCCGAGCCTGAGCTCCGACCTGCTTCGCGTCATCATCGCGATCGATACTTCGGGTTCAGTGGATAAGGAACTTTTGGGGATCTTCTTGGGTGAAGTCGAGTCGATCATGGAGGTCTATCCGAACTTCGAGATCGATATCATCACTGCCGATACGAAAGTACACTCCCACAAGACCTATCTCCCCGGTGAAGCACTGGAGTATGAGGTGAGCGGGGGAGGGGGGACGGACTTCCGTCCTGTTTTCGACTATATCGATCAGAACATTGATTACCCCACGGCACTGCTCTTTTTTACGGACGGGCAGGGAATATTCCCAAGTGAAGAGGCAAATTATGATGTGCTATGGATCATGCCCGAAGCGGTAGAGGTCCCTTTCGGCGAGGTACTGCTGCTGCGAGCATAGTTGTCTAAAAACTTAAATAAATCTTAACTTTTTGTTACCCTTCTGTTATCACTCCTCGTTATTATTTCATAATAATTATTTGACGGAGTGATATATGAAATTATTTAAAGTTATATATATATTGGCAGCCTTAGTGATAGCTGCCAATGCATCCAGTAAAGTGGAGATCGATGCTTGTGGTGCATCTTTTCCCAAAGCCGTCTATGCAGACTGGATCGAAGCGTATGAAGCTGAAACAGGAGTCCACATTTCGTACGAGCCGACAGGTTCAGGGGATGGGATCGTGTCCGCAGTGAAGAGAGCCTCAGATTTTTCCGGAACAGACAAACCTTTGCTCCCCTGGAGATTGGAAAGATATGAATTGACGATGTTCCCGGCGATTGTCGGGAGTATCGTTCTTGCGTACAATATCCCTGGGATTGGTGACAATGAACTGAAACTCAGTGAAGAGGCAATAGCAGCTATCTTTTCCGGTCGTGCTGAATTTTGGGATGATCCTCGCATCATCAAGCATAATAATGGATTGAAGTTGCCTCATGAACCGATCAAGGTAGCTGTGAGGTCAGATGGGTCAGGTACGACATATAACTTCACTTATTATCTGAGAAAGATCGATTACGCTCACTTTAAAAAAGCAACAAAACTCTTTGACTGGCAAGCGGATACGATCGGCGCAAAAGGAAGCAGCGGTATGTCAAAGACGATAGAGGAGACACCGTACACTATCGGTTACGTTGACTTCTCCAGCAAGAAGAAACACCATCTCTGCAGTGCCGTTGTGGAAAACCGGGAGGGGAAATGGGTACTTCCTACACTCCAGTCCGCGATGATAGGAGCCAAGTATGCCAACCTGGATAAAGAGAAGGATTTTTTCGGTGTCATCGCCTATCAGGAAGGAAAAAGCTCCTATCCGATCATTGCAACTTCCTTTATCCTTCTGCCAAAAGAGAGAAAAGCCAAGAACAGGGAGATCATAAAGTTTTTTGAGTGGGCCTTCAGTAACGGTGAGTATATTGCCAACAAACACGGCTTTGCAATGCTTCCGGAAGAGACGATGGAAGATATCAGGGATTACTGGTCAGAGAAGGTGCTCTGAGACCGTCTTTATCTCCCCTGAATAAAACTTGCCGGAAACTTTTCCGGCGTTCTTAATCCTACTATTTACCAAGAAAAAGTATAATCACCAAAAATATCTATTTCAGGATCGTTCAATGCTACAATTTGAGGAAAACAGCAAAAGCTCATGTATCATGCAGTTTATAGCGATACTTTTTCTGCCATTATTATTTTTACTGGGTTTGGTATTGGGGTATGTTGGGGTGATTCCCCTGAAGGTCGAGCTGCATACGTTGGTGATCGTTGCATTTATCTTTGTCGTGTTCAGCAGTTTTATCAAGCACAATGCCAACTATACGGCATGCCATATGCGCGGAAGCTTCAGGTATATGGAAGAGGAGCTGCAGAGTGCGTTAAAAGAGAATGCGCTGAAGATCATGGATAAGACAAAATCCACCCTTAATGTCAATGATTTTATCGTAGCGTTTTACAAAGAGATGCTCAATGACAATTTTGCCCGTGTCGCTCCGTCGGTCTTTCCGATGCTGGGGATTTTGGGTACGTTTATTGCCATTGCGATCTCCATGCCGGACTTTACCGTACAGGACCTCACCGCGCTTGACCATGAGATCAGCATACTCCTTTCAGGGATCGGCACAGCTTTTTACGCATCCATTTACGGTATCTTCCTTTCGCTTCTTTGGACCTATTTTGAAAAAAGAGGCAATGCAAAAGTAGATAAGAATATCTTTGACCTCGAAAAGCTCTATGAGGGACGTGTATGGAAAGAGAGTGAACTGATCAAGCACAGACATATGCAAAGCGAACTCAAAGATCAGGAACTGATCCAGACCCTTCATGAAACGTTCAATATGAACTTTATCAAAGATCTCAACGAGCAGTATCTCAAAAACTTTACCAAAGTGATCGAGGAGACCAGCAAAAGCTTCACTGAGGTTACCACCCATATGCTGAGTGCTTCAGAACATCTCAATACTACGCTTGAAAAGATACGTATACAAGAGGAAAATATTAATGCAGAGTCTGTGATGAAGGAGAATATTGAAGCTTTTAACAGGAGTGCACAGAATCTTCATCAATCCCTTGAGCGCTTTGACGGCACAGTAGATCACACCTTTGAAAAGATAGACAGCGAGATGGGCAAGGCGATAGAGAAGCTCGCCGCTTTTACGCATATGATCAGCGAACAGAACAAGCTTATATTAAAAAATATGCCGACAGAGAACAGGGAGTAAAAAGCAGTGTTCAGAAAGAAAGCTACAGATGAGGGGTCGAACTTCTGGATCTCCTATGCAGACCTGATGGCAGGATTGCTCTTTGTCTTTATACTGCTTATCGGTGCGATCGTTTCAAAGTCGATGATCCTCAAGAGCAATCTCCATGACAAAGAAGAGAAGCTCATCCAAGTCACCAGAACTCTTGAAGATAAAGAGGGCAAACTGAAAGATATCAGGACAGTCCTGGCAAAATACGAGACAGTGCTGGATGAGAAAGAGGCCCTGTTGGTGCATAACAAGAGGATCCTCGATAAACAGCAGGCTCAGATCCTGGCACAGAACAAAGAGCTGCAACTGACTGCTGAAGAGATCAGGAAGCTCAATCAGATGCTTCTTGAGGCAAATACGCAAAAAGACAGCTTGAACGATAAGATAGTCATCGTACAGAACCTTCTCTCCCAAAAAGAGGATGATATGCAGAAACAGCGTAAACGTCTGGAGGAGTATGAGGGGAAAGTGCTGATCCTCTCCAGCCAGCTCAGCGAAGCGGATAAAAATAGCACGCAAAAAGATGAAAAGATACTTGCGTTATTGAATGCCCTGGATGAAAAAGAGACAAAGTATGATGCACTTGTCTCAAAGCTCCAGGAGCAGAAAGCCAGGATCAAATCCCTGACGGGTATCAAGCTCAAGGTGATCGCCGCACTCAAAGAGGAGCTGGGCGACAAGGTCAACATCGACAAGAAGAGCGGCTCACTGAAGCTGGCGTCCAATGTCCTCTTCGACAGGGGGAGCTTTACGCTGAAAAAAGAGGCTGAGGCTGAACTCAAAAAAGCCTTTGAGGAGTATGTGGGGACCCTTGTGACCAGTCCGCAGATAAAGCCTTATCTGGACAGGGTGATCATCGAAGGGCATACCGACAGTGACGGCGGATACCTCTATAACCTTGATCTTTCACAGAAACGTGCATTTGCGGTGATGAATTTCCTGCTTTCGCTTGAGTTCGCTGAACAGTATAATATCAAACCGCTGATGATCGCTTCGGGACGTGCCTACCTTGACCCCGTAGTGATTGACGGCAAAGAGGACAAAGAGGCCTCAAGACGTATCGAGATCAAGTTCAGGCTGAAAAACCAGGATGCGATGGAAGAGATAGAGAAGGTGCTCGATGCCCAGTAAATTTCGTATAGAGCGTTTTGAACCTGTAGAGATAGGGAAGGCCCAAAAGGTAGTGGACAAATACCTGAAGGAGGCGCTGGAGTTTCAAAATAGATTTGAAACCGATCAAAAGAAGCCCGAGAAAAAAAGCTTTATCCAAAAGCTTCTGGCGTGGTTTAAATAGCCTTTTTTTATTTGGGTCTTCGCAAAACATATCTAAATTTAAACTGTTTCATCGTTTTGCCTCCTCAATCACTGCATCTATATCAAAGCTGCATTGATCAGGATGTATCCTTCCCATAGTAATTAATGTACCACTCAATGAAGAATCATATTGGTTATAAGCTTCTTGTCTTTCTTTGGTATTAAAGGCAATGTCTTTAAATTCATGATTAAATATAGTGTAATCCACAGGATATTGA
>DSDW01000140.1 GCA_011048515.1 Campylobacterota bacterium
ATCACGAGCAAATTGCTCTACATCTACTTCTATCTTCATATGTCATTCCTTGGGTATTTGTTATTTTACCCGATTGACACAGAATTATGAACGGTCCCCTTGGGGACGAGAAAAAACTTCTCACAACAATTGCTCTTCAATCCATTCCCTATTTATCTAACTCCAATGCTTTTGAGATGTTAAAGTCGCATACAGACTCCTTTAAAAACCACGATAATGATCCACTGTATACCCCTCCGCTTAGAGCTCCGTCATAGATAAAATATGTTTTCACGCGTTCAGGCGTATTTAAAATGATTTTGTCTAAATAGTGAATATAACCGACTGGATCCTGCTTATTTAGCTCCATTATGTGTTTTTTCTGAAATTTAATATATCTATTACAATCTCCCGCTTTGGAAAATCTTTTTTCAGCTTCTATCGCATTCCCGACAGGATCTTCAAATACAAAGTTGAACACTTTTGCATGCTGCATCAGTATCTCACGGTCTACTTGTTTTTTCTGTTCGAAGTAGATTTTACGTTCCACATCATCCCTAACACCGTTTTTGTTGATATCAATGCCTAGAAGCGTAGCATTGTTAATTTTCGGATCTGGTTCAGGAGGGAGTTTGTGACCGTTGATGATCATTACCTCATCAGAGGATAAAAGTAGTGATGTCAAAATACAAAATACGGATAACAGACGTTTCAAAATATTCCCCTTCTTTTTGACAATGACTATTATAACGAATCAGCTATTTAAACTATCATCATAAAATATTTCATCAAATCTAAACCAACTGGATATTATTGATAGCGTCAGCCGTTTGTGTTTTGATTTTATGTATGCCGTGGGTGCTTTTTCATATCGTATATACGTTACAACGGGCACCGTCGTAACGAGGGGAAAGTTAAAGTATAAAAAATGCGATAGCCGTTTGTGTTTTCTTTTTTTTGGTTCGTTTCTTTTTCTTTGTCACATCAACAAAGAAAAAAAATGAACATACAAAATATTAAAAGGCCCCAAGAAAGATAAAATTAACATCAGTAGTTTAAAAGTGAGTAACAAGTGGATTCCCGATGCCCTTAGGTGCAGATCGGGAATGACGGAAAGGTTTATTTGAAGTTTCCGAAAGAGAGCGGTGCTTTGAGATCAAGCTCCTTGACAAGCTTCATGACCGCCTGGAGATCATCGATCTTCTTGCCCGAGACTCTTACCTCATCCCCCTGGATAGAAGGGGTCACCTTGAGCTTCGCATCTTTGATCGCTTTGACGATCTTTTTGGCTTCCTCTTTGTCGATCGTATCAACGATACGGTAGACCACCTTCACATTTCCTCCGCTGATCCCCTCGGTCTTCACCTCTTCAAGAGACTTGCCGGCGATCCCTCTTTTGATCAGCTTGGAGATCAGGATATCCTTGAGGGCATCGATCTTCTGGTCGCTGGAGGAGCTGAGCGAAAGGGTCTTTGCCTTCTCATTGAGATCTATCTCCGCTTTCACCCCTTTGAAGTCAAAACGCGTTACCACTTCCTTCTCTGCCATCACGACGGCATTCTTCATCTCCATCATATCCAGCTTTGCACTGATGTCGAAATAGTGATCTTTTGCCATTACTTCTCTATCCTCATCATCACCACATCACCATGCACACACGGCACGGCTTTCAGCGCAGCGATCGCTTCTGAGATCTGCGCCTCTTTGCACTCATGCGTTGTAAAGAGAAGCTTCACCCTCTCGTCCGCCGTATGCGGTTTCTGGAGCATTGACTCGATAGAGATACCTGATTTGTCGAGCACGCCGCTTACTTTTGAAAGTACGCCGCTCTCATCATCCACTTCCATTCTCAGGTAGTAGTGTGTCGTGATCTCATCTTTTGAAAGGAGTTTGAGCCCGGACTCAAGCCCTTTTTTGTATCCCAGCATCGGTCCGTGGTTGCCGCGTACGATATCCACGATATCCGCGATCACCGCTGAAGCGGTTGCATCACCGCCCGCACCCGGTCCGTAGAACATCGTCTCGCCTACTCTGTCGCCTACAACCGTTACGGCATTCATCACACCATCCACTTTGGCGATCATCGACTCCTGTGGGATCATCGTAGCATGGACTCTCAATTCAACACCGTTATCTACTTTTTTGGCAATACCAAGCAGTTTGATCTCATAGCCGAACTCTTTGGCAAAGGCCACATCCGTCTGGGTAATGTTCTCGATACCCTCGATCACGATATCTTCCGGTTTTGCATCAATCCCATAGGCGATAGAAGAGAGGATAAGAAGTTTATGCGCCGCATCAAACCCGCCTACATCAAAAGTGGGGTCAGCTTCAGCATACCCCAGCTCCTGAGCCTCTTTGAGGATCGCATCATACTGAGCACCCTCTTTGATCATCTTTGTCAGCATATAGTTGCAGGTGCCGTTCATGATCCCCTGGATTGACTCGATATGATTGGCGGCAAGCCCGTTGCGCAATGCACCGATGATCGGGATACCCCCGGCGGTGCTTGCCTCATACATCAGCGGCAAGTCACCGGCAAGCTCCTGGAGTTCATATCTGTGATACGCAAGCAGCGCTTTGTTGGCAGTCACGACCGCTTTGCCGTTTTGAAGCGCCCTTTTGACCAGTTCGTAGGGCTCTTCTATTCCGCCCATCAACTCTACCACGATATCGATCTCAGGGTCATCGACAACATCGTATGGATTATCGGATAGGGTGATAGTCACATCTCTTTTTTTGGAAAGATTTTTTACCACACCGGTTTTAGCCACGATCTTCTTGCCTGCTCTCGCTTCAAGGATATCAGCATTTGACTCCAAGATATTGGCAACACTCTGACCTACCGTTCCTACTCCAAGAATCCCGATTCTTACCATTTTATTTACATCCCTCCAAAAATACTTTCAATTTATCTGCAGCTTTCTGGATACGCTCCTCGTCCGCGATCAGTGCGATCCTCACATGAGCGTCATCGCCAAATGCGATACCCGGGCTCACTGCCATATCCGCATGCTTGATCAGTTCTTCTGAGAACTTGAGCGACCCCATATGCATACACTGCTCGGGGATACGTGCCCAGACAAACATACTTGCTTTTGGCGTACCGATATCCCATCCTGCTTCATTGAATGCCTTGACCAGGTAGTCTCTTCTTCTCTGATAGCGCGGTGCCGTCTCTTCATCGGCGATCGCGTAGTATTTGTTCAGTGTATCCGCAGCAGCCAGCTGTACTGGGGTGAACATACCGTAATCGATCCAGCTTTTCAGTTTCTGAAGCGCCCCTACCAAACTTCTGTTACCTACAAGGAAGCCGACTCTCCATCCTGCCATATTGTAGGACTTTGAAAGCGTATAGGCTTCCACCGCAACATCTTTTGCTCCCTTTACCTGAAGGATAGAGGGTGATTTGTAGCCGTCAAATGCGATATCCGCATAAGCAATATCAGAGATCACATAGAAACGTTTCTTCTTCGCAAGTGCCACCAGTTTCTCGTAAAAATCTAGTGTCACCGTAGCAGTGCTCGGGTTGTGGGGGAAGTTCACAAGGACATACTTTACCGGTGCATGCTGAAGATCGATTGTCGATTCGATCAATTCAAGATATTTTGCCTCATCCACTTCATAGTTCTCTTCGCTGAACGGTATTTTAACACCGATCGGTTTTGCGCCGTTAATGCTGAATGCATAGGCATGGATCGGGTAGGTAGGATCCGGTACCAGAGCGATATCACCCGGATTGGTTACCGCCTGTACCATATGGAAAAACCCGTCTTTACTACCCATGGTCGCTACCGCTTCACGCTCCGGGTCAAGGTCCACATTATATTTTCTTTTATACCAGTTACAGATCGCTTCCCTAAGCTCCAAAAGCCCCTTTCCGCTTCCTGCACTGTAGCCGTGTGTACCGTTTCTGCGGACATGCTCTATCAAAGACTCTACGATCTGCGGCGGGGTATCCTGATCGGGGTTCCCCATGGAAAAATCTACAACATCCCTACCTTCTGCTTTTGCCTGTGCTTTAAGCTCATCGATTGCTGCAAAGACATACTTTGGCAGTTGGTTTATCTTTTCAAATTGAATTTCGTCAAACATCTCTACTCTCTAATATTTAATATTTTTTACTCTTGTTGGAAAATTATTTCGTCTCTATCCCTAAACCCTATTCTTATTCAGCAATCTGGGTCACATTTGTCTCTTCCGGTTTTTCTTCATCTATCTCAACCGGTTCCACGACCTCGACAACAGCTTGGGAAGCCGTTTCCTCTTCATCCGGCGTCCCCTCTTCTGTCATGATTGCCTCTTTTGGGTCATTGCTGACGATATCATTCCACTTTTGTTTGATCGTGTGAATGATATCCAGATCTTTTGGGGATGCACCCTCCATCTCACCTGCTTGGTCCTCAACCGGCTGGAGTGTATTGGAGTGTGACTTGTTGTACTGTGTGACAAAATACCAGGATGCATATGCCAGTAATAACAGTACGATAAGAGGCAGCCATTTTGGCTTTCTTCTTTTTCCCTCAACCAGCATACCTCTGATAACGATACTCTCCTCAGGAGGAATCTGCTCTGCATAGTAAGCCTGTGCTTCACTTTTCAATGCGCCCAGATCAGCATCGAACTCACGCTCTATGATAGAGATAAACCCCAAGGCTTTCACTCTTTCAATCTTCTCAAATTTCTTTGCCAGAAGATATTCGATATTCTCTTCAGAGATATTGGTTTTTTTGCTGATATTTTTAAGGCTATGTTCTTCAAGAATATCACTTAACTGCATATACCATCCTATGTATTAATATCGCAGCCGCTGCACTCACATTGAGTGAATCAAACGCATGCTGCATCGTAATAGAGACTCTCGTATCTATCTTCGAAAGAACCTTTTTTGAAAGTCCTTTATCTTCACTTCCCATTACCAGAACCCTTTTAGGCGCGAAACTGCACCTCTCTACGGCCTCACCATCCATCGATGCGCCGTAAAATTGATATCCCACCTGTTTAAGCTCGTTGATATTATCCAGGATATTGTCACTGATCATAAATGGCATATCAAGCAATGCACCCGCACTCGTCCGTGCAATCGCCGCAAAGTTGAGCTGTTTTACACCCGAGGCGATAATCGCACCTGCCCCCAAGGCATAGGCACTTCTTGCAATAGCACCGATATTTCCGACATCCGTAAGGCCATCAAGTACCACAATAAAATCATTCTGCTTGATCTTTGCAAAACTTGCCTGAACAAAGGGATTCATCTCTACCAGGATCCCCTGATGATTGCCTCCCTTGGCCATCGCCTGCGCCCATTTTGGTTCCAAGAACTTGATCTTATCGTGATACTTGTGAAATAAAGGCTGAGGGAGGATCCCACTCTTCGCGATATAGACGGTTTGAACCTCTTCCTCTTTATGCTCCAGTGCATAAAAACAGACCTGTTTTCCATAAATGACCATGTGCGTGATTCTACCTTTTTTTTGCTGTTTAAGTGTTTATCAGTTCCTGATACCACTCTTTTACACTCCTCTCACTTAACAGAGAGAGGAGTTTTGCCTTGGGCTTTGGGGGAAGGTCCAGTGCCAATACCTCAGAAAAAGAGAGGCTCCTATCAACGCTTTTTTTCGCGCTGATCACCACAACCCACTCGCCTCGGATCGTCTCATTTTTCAACGCTTCGTTCAACTCTTTTGCGCTGCCGCGGTAATAACGCTGATACTTCTTGCTCAGCTCTTTTGCCAGAAAAAGCTCCCTGTTTGCATCCACTGTAATGATCTCTTCCAGAAGTTTTTCCAGCCTGTGCGGCGATTCGTAGAGCACGGTGTTAAAGCCGTTGTCCATCGCTTCTGCCAGCGCTGCAGTCCGCTCTTTCCCTTTATGGGGCAAAAAGGCATAAAAGAGGAACTTCCCTTCTTCAAAACCTGATGCCGCATAGGCCGTAGTGACTGCGCTGGCTCCGGGCAACACATCATACCCAACCCCATTTCTCTGACAATACTCCACGAGTATCTGACCGGGGTCAGAGATCACAGGCATTCCCGCATCACTGACATAGACCACGTTTTTACCTGCCAGCATCTCACCATACTCTTCAAGACGTCCCTGACCGTTATGCTCATTAAAAGAGACAAAATCGGCCTGAGGATATTTCATTGCAAAACGCTCTTCGAGGAGTCTGAGAAGCTTTTTCGTCTCTCTTGTATCTTCGCATAAAAAAAGCTCTGCTTTTTCAAAAAGCTTCATCGCTCTGATGGTGATATCTTGGGGATTTCCGATGGGGGTTGGTATGAAAGTTAACAACATTAGCCTTTAGAGTAAGGGCTAAATTACTGGCGCAAGACAAAGGCGACTGGTCGCCTGAGCCTACTGCTGAAGTAAACTTAGCGTTAGCATAAGTTACAGGAGCTAAGCTCCTGTAACGGTCTACTTGATAGATTACTGAAGATTGAATTTCTTCTTGAACTTCTCAACTCTACCTGCAGCATCCACGATCTTCTCAGAACCTGTGAAGAATGGGTGGCACTCATTACAGATATCGATACTCATAGTTTCTCTATCTGATTTGACCTCAAATTTGTTACCGCATGCACATGTGACTTCACATGTTTTGTAATCTGGGTGAATATCTTTTCTCATTGTGTTACCTTTTAAACTATTTTTTAAAATGTGACAGGCAACTAACCTGTTCCAGCACGAAGGCTCTTCCACTATCTTCCGTCCGATAGGGGTCGCTGCGACACTCTAGAGGTGAGACAACTTTAGGGCGAAATTATAGCAAAATAGTTTTAAAAATTTATAAAATATTCTGATATTGTTTGCCCGAACGTCAGGGCAGCTCAGGAGCTACTCGTCATCCTCTCCAAACTCCTCTTCCAGCGCTCTTTGATACGCTTCATCCTTCTCTT
This sequence comes from Campylobacterota bacterium, assembly GCA_011048515.1. Lineage (GTDB taxonomy): Bacteria > Campylobacterota > Campylobacteria > Campylobacterales > Sulfurovaceae > Sulfurovum. The sequence goes on from DSDW01000140.1 coordinate 6,879, forward strand.
TTTCAAGCTGTGCTTTTGTCAGAACCGCTTCATGAAGGAACTCGCCGAAGAATGTTTTGGGCTCCTGAGAGGCCAGGAAGAGGTAGGTTCCTGCAACAAGCCCTATCATTGTAAGGGCAGTGATCGCTTTTTGTACCGGGCTGAA
>DSDW01000090.1 GCA_011048515.1 Campylobacterota bacterium
AAATATATGTAAAGAATATCATTTTATTTACTTTTTATTATAATTAGCATGAGGATAGATCTTGAAAGCTTGCTTTTTCTAGAGAAAGTTTTCTACAATTTGATAGGGATATAGTAACTCAACTCAAACCTTTCATCCTCGGATAAAAAATGGTTCTTGTGGTAGATGGCATACGAGGGGTATGTAGTGGTTTCATAGCCGCTTTGGATCAGCCAGTCAAAATAGACCCAGTTCATAAACCGCAGTACATCTCCGTACTGTCCGCCAAAATCAAACTTTGCATAGACTCCTTTAGGGATATTGAGGGTCGGGAGGGTCGGATTTTCAAGTTTTGTCTCCAGTGCGATACATGCGATGTATTGGCACTCGTTCAAAGGTATGATGGTCGGGTTGTCATGATGCATTCCTATCTGGGTAATACTGGAGAGTTCGTTGCTCAGTACCCATGTCTGGAGCTTCTGCCATGTCTCCTTGATCGATCGGTCATATCCCTGGTGTCGGATGTAATACACCTGCATCTCGGGCATTTTTACGATGGTGGGTTTGAGCGAGGAAAAATCGGCGGTTGACCTGGCAGCGCTGCTTGATCTTTTGAGTATCTTTTTGATATAGGAGGTGTAGCCGTCGTTTCTCCACTCCTTTGGTGTCATCAAAAATCTCTCTTTGAAGACTTTGGTAAAAGCGGTCTGCGAAGCATAGCCGCACATTTTGGCTATCTGCGTGATGGTGGAATTTTTGTTTGTCAAAAGCAGACTTGCCGCTTTTTGCAGTCGTATCGATCTGATGGTTTCATAGATATTTTTGCCAAACTCTTTTTTGAAGATACGGTGCATGTGAAACTTGCTTACATGCAACTCTCTGCTGAGCTCATCCAGCCGGATATCCGTATCGATATATTTGTAGATATAGTAGATGATATCATTGGCGATCTTGGTATGCTGCTGTATCGTATCTTTTTTCATATCTTATTATAGCAATATTAAAAACTATTTCAAGCAATATTAAATAGTTTTATACGCAATCAAAATAGAGAATAAACGCTCTCATTCTACTACAATAATGAAAAAATAAAAGGATAGAGAGTGAAACGGTCATTTATACGCGAGATACTCGAATCGATCGACAGCGATACGATCTCTTTTGCCGGAGGGCTGCCGGATGAAAAGCTCTTCCCGCTTGAAGGTTTGAGAAAAGCAAGCGAAAAAGTATTTGAAAATCCGCAAAACCTTCAGTACTCCATCAGTAACGGCATTCCCTCGCTTCGGGAGAAGATAGCCGGTTTTTACAACAAAGAGGGATTTGAGACCAAAGCTTCCAATATCCTTATCACGACAGGAAGCCAGCAGGGGCTTTTTATCATTGCAAAATATTTTCAGGACAAACAAATCATCGTAGAGGAGCCGTCCTACCTTGGTGCCGTCAATGTCTTTCGGATGAATGGTTTAAAAATGCAAAGCGTTCCCCTGGCATATGACGGTATAGAGGACCAACAGTTTGAAGATGGTTATTCCAATACAAAACTGGCATACCTTATTCCGGATTTCCAAAATCCCAAAGGATCGCTTTACAGCAGCGAAAAAAGGCGGGAAGTGGCAAAGAGTGTTCTTAAACATGGCGGTTATCTCATCGAAGATGCACCCTACAGCGAACTCTATATCAGAAGATGCCAAGCATCAGCAGCCTGATCCCGGATAACAGTTTGCATCTGGGTTCTTTTTCCAAGACACTTTCGCCGAGCTTAAGGATAGGATGGATAAGGGCAAATGAGGAGATGATCAAAAGGCTTACCATTATCAAAGAGACCATCGATCTGCATAGTTGCGGGATTTCCCAGTATATACTCGATCACTATCTCGAAGAGCTGAACAGCTATGACACCCACTTGGCTTCCCTGAGAGGTGCCTATAAAGCAAAGATGCAAGTTTTTACGAAAGCGCTGCAGAAAAATTTGAAAGAATTCCAATTTGAAGCACCCAAAGGGGGAATGTTCATTTTCGGTTCACTGCCCGGTGTTGATACCTTTGCATTGGTTCAAAAATGCATCAAAGAAAAAGTTGTTTATGTCCCGGCAAACCAGTTCTATCTTGACAAGCCCGTCAGCGATGAGATCCGGTTCAATTTCACCTATACTGCCCAACATGAGGTCGAAGAGGGATTGCAGCGCATCAACAAAGCATTGAAGGCATGAAGAGGGAGTACCGGATCGGTGTAACGGCTCAGGCTGAAAGGATACATTCAACCGTTAAGGCTTGATCAGGATGGGCGTCCCCACCTTGACATACTTTAGGACTTCATCCATATCTCTGTTGAAAAGCGCGATGCATCCTGCAGTCCAGTCAGTACGCTGTTTGAAAAATGACTTCAACCATCCCTGGTTGTTCGGCTGACCATGGATCATGATCGCTCCGCCGGGGCTTTTGCCTGCTTCTTGGGCATTGCAACAGTCTTTTGTATTGGGATATGAGATGTGCAGGGCTTTATAAAAGGAGCTATCCAGTTTAAGGTAATCAAGCCTATAGTAACCCTCCGGCGTTTTTTGGTCACCTTGCACTTTTTTGTGGCCTACAGGGTTTCCGCCCAGTGCGATATTGAAAGTTTTCAAGATCTTTCCTTCGTGTGAAAGATACATCTTTCTTTCTGATTTCACCACTGTAACCAGATCCGCTTTGATATCCTGGGAGTTCGAGAGTGGTGCAGTATTTGCAAAAAGAAAAATCGGGGCAACAATAAAAATAAAGAAATACTTTTTCACAACGATCCTTTGATGGGGTTTGTATCATATTAATGATCAAAACAAGGGAGCAAAGAGAACAGAAATATCCTAATATGGATTTAAAAAATATACCTCTTGGGTGTGCGGTCTGGCGATCTTCACGATAAAGACCCATGACTTTCTGTCCTTGCTTCACAACAAGTTTAGCTTTTAACATTAATATCTGATTACATTATACTTGATAAATATTAAATAAATATAAGATAAATTATTTTGATGTTATTCTTTTACCCCTTATTCCCAAGCCGCACCCTGACTATAAAGAAGATGCACCTTGAGATATCTTTTGAGTAAATTCCTGCCATCTGGCGTTAGTTTTAATATTTGTAAGTCTAATAGAGTGAAGTGTCTTTACCCGCTCGGAATTGTGTAAGGGAGCTGAAAAAATATATTTTCTATTACACCCACAAACCTTTATTTAACCTTAATTAAATCACAATAAACTTCTAATTTTATATTTCGTTAAGTTTTTTACATTATAATAAGTGTTAAATTTATGTAAATGGATAAATTTTATCCTTTAGTATCAATATTTCACAAGTGAGGAGTAAACTATCGAAGTACTATTGTATACAGTTATTACGTTTTTCGCTGCCGCATTTTTTATGATCCCATCGATCAGATCAAAACTAGCGATCTTTTCCCAACCGACACTTGCACTGCTCACCGTACTCTTCCTGAGCACTACCACTGCTGAAGCCGCTTATACCAACATAGCAAAAAATGCCGGAATAAATCACAAAACATTTGAAAAGATCGTGAAGAAGATCGTCAAGGTAGAGTCTAGTACGGGCAGCTACCATGTTGAAAATAAAAAAAGTGGTGCCTACGGGCGATACCAGATCATGCCGAAAACAGCCAGGCACTATGCTCAAAGGCTTGGCATACCTTACAGTCAATGGAAACAACCACGAAATCAGGACAGGATATTTCAAGCCATCCTCAAATCCAATATCCAAGAACTGAAAAGAAACGGTATCAAGATCACAGCCTTCAGCATCTACGGAGCACACCAGCAGGGTGCAGGCGGTTTCAGTGCCATAATGAAGAACAAGAAACTCACAAAACGTCTGGAGAGAAACCTCCGATACAACCTTCCCAATAAACTGAGAAAAACACACCGTTCAAGACTCGCTATGGTATGGAAGAAATATTGGCAGGAGAAGCTTGCCTAAGCCCTTTCCCTTCTCCTCGTCCAGATTATAAAAGAACTGCTGTTTTTACCTCTGTCATCCTGTTTTCCGTTTCATTCCCATGCTCCGCGTGGAATGACTACTAAACACTATTTTGCCATCTAGCGATGGATTCAATATTTTTTGTGATACTGATTTGATTATACAAACGAGAGAAAAGGCTTAGAAGTCATATCCGATCCTTACGATACTTTTTGTATCGGTCTTATCGAAACCTATAGGAGGAAGCGCATCGTATCTTAGTTCCTCTTCGATACTTACACTCATATTCTCAGCCACGGCAAAGATCAACCCTGCCACCGCCGTGAAACGATAATCATCTGAAAAGTCTTCAAAATTCTCCATAGCTCCAAGTTTCACATAAAGATTATTTGTCGCATTCAGTTTATTATTGTATTCAAAAAAATGGTTCAATGAGCCAAACCTCTTATTCTCCTGAGCATTACTGTAATCCTCGATATTATACGCGACTCCCAATTTTGCTTTGAATACGTGTCGCCCGTCATTATAAAGTTCTTTACCGATACCGGCACCGATTGCAAACTGATTATCATAGTTGGTAAAGGTATTTCTCAACCAGTTAATAGAAGCATAACTCAACCATCCATCGGTAATGGACTGCTCCAAACCGAAGTTCGCAGTATATTCTTCACTGTCCCTGGTATCGTTATTCTCCGTTAAAAATGCTGTACTATCAAATGCTACTAGCAGATCCTTGTCCTTGTACCCCGGTATTGTGAATGATATTCTGTATCTGCCGTTAAGGTTTAATGTATCGGTATTACCGGTTGTATTGGCAAACCCGACTTGAATACTCTGCGTCAACTCTTTGGTTGCTTTCATATTTTTGTTTACCCCATATTGAGTTTCAACATTACTCAGCTTGATCTGCTCTGCACTCGCCACGCCAATAAACATCAATAATATGATCATAGATAGTTTGAGAGTTCTGTTCATTGCACTTCCTTGTTTAAACATGTGATGGTAACTAAAAATGTCTGAATATTTTGAAAAAGTGTTTTGAGATGGTACAAAGGAACTGTATATTCCTCTTATCTAGCGATGGATTGGCAGGTTCGTTTCGTTCCCATGCTTCGCGTGGGAATGACCACTGAACATTATCCTGTCATCTATCAATGGATTTTATAGTAGTGGGATATTAAAGTAAAGTATGCACTCCAAGGGCAACTTCCTCCCTTTGATCATGGCGCATTACCACGTACAACGTGGTAACGAAGGGACAATAGCTCCCCAGTAAATAGAGAGCTATTTATTTTATTCTTGGGCTTCCACCCAACCCTTCATACTCTCTATCTGCTCAAGTGTTCTCTCGGTAGCCGTACCACCTTCAGACTTACGTGCATTCATCGAAGCACGGTTATCAAGGAGTGCTACTACATCCTCAGCGATACGAGCATCCACGTTCTGTAGATCTTCCAAGCTAAGCTCTGAGATATCCAGCCCCTTCTCTTCAGCCATGTTCACCACGTTTCCTACGATGTGGTATGCATCACGGAACGGAAGCCCTGCTTTACGTACAAGGTAGTCGGCAAGGTCTGTTGCGGAGAGGTGACCGATCATGCAGGCTTTCTCCATCTTCTCTACATTGACTCTCATCTCAGCGATCATCTCGTTCATCACCTGAAGAGAGAGCACCGCGGTTCTTACAGAGTCAAAAACACCCTCTTTGTCCTCCTGCATATCTTTGTTGTACGCAAGGCTGAGTCCTTTCATCACAGTAAGCAGTGAGATCAGGTTACCGTTCACACGCCCTGTCTTACCTCTGAGAAGTTCCGGGATGTCGGGGTTTTTCTTCTGCGGCATGATAGAACTTCCCGTCGCATGTCTGTCGCTGAGTGTCACGAACCTAAACTCGCTCGTGCTCCAGATGATCAGCTCTTCGCTCAGACGGCTCATGTGCATCATCATCGTGCTTATGTTAAAAAGTATCTCCAACGCAAAGTCCCTGTCACTGACCGTATCCAGACAGTTCAGTGTCGGTGCATCGAAGCCCAGTTTTTCAGCTGTGATCTTACGATCAATAGGGTGCGGCGTACCTGCCAGGGCAGCACAACCGATCGGAGAGAAGTTGTTACGCTCATAAGAGCTCATAAAACGCTCATAATCACGCTTAAACATACTCGCATATGCCATCATATGGTAACCAAAGTTGATCGGTTGAGCATGCTGTAGGTGTGTCATACCAGGGAGAAGTGTCTCTGCATTCTTTTCAGCTACATCGATAAAGGTTTTGATATTCTCCAAAAGAAGCTCTGCGATCAAAAGCGTGTTTCTCTGTACATACATTCTAAAATCTAGGGCCACCTGGTCGTTACGGCTTCTGGCTGTATGCAGACGCTTCCCTGCATCACCGATACGCTCGGTCAAATGACGCTCGATCGCCATATGGATATCTTCATCGTCACCGTCCAAAGTGATCTTACCTGCATCGATATCCTCTTTGATCTGTGCCAACCCCGCATCGATCGCAGCGACATCCTCTTTTGAGATGATCCCCTGCTCTCCTAGCATATAGGCGTGGGCACGTGAACCTTTGATATCCTCTGCATAGAGCGCTTTGTCAAAAGGTAGAGAGTTATTGAGTTCGGTAAGAAGTTCGGAACTTGCTGTTGAGATCCTAGCTGATGCCATCTTTTTTGCCATAGAATATCCTAGTAAAAGTAATTGGGAGTATTTTAACGTAAAGTTGTTTTGAAGTAAGTGATGAAGATAGATACGACTGAAGTCGAAGAGCCCAAACACAAGGAAAAAGGGAAGGGAGGAGATAGGCTCTTCTGTAAAAGGGAGCCGGGGGAAGAGTCAAACAAGGAGATTTACATTTTTGAACAAGGAGTAAATGAAACTCTTCCAAGGTTGGCTGCCT
>DSDW01000163.1 GCA_011048515.1 Campylobacterota bacterium
CTTACTACTTACTACTTACTACTTACTACAGTATTCCCAGACTTTTGTTTTTCGGAATTTCATTTCTATCTGCGATGATGATCGCAAAAGGGGTAGGCTTCTTCAATGCCCTGATATTCTCTTTTGCCAGATAGAGTGATTTGTCCGAGTAGATCACCAGCACCTGGTTCTCATAGGTAAATTCTATCTTGGCGCTATTGGATGCTTCTTGGAGCAGTAGTGTGAGTTTGTAGAAAAAACTGAGCCAGTCAATGGCATCTTTTGGCGGGAGTAAGGGTTTGTACTCCTTGACAAGTACCTTAGGTACGGTACCGTCACTCTCTGTCCGCAAAAGCAGGGCGATCAGTGCTATCTGCTCATGTGTAAAACCGTAGTTTAGTTCCTGTAGTGCGATATAGAAGGCATGTTTATGTGACCTGTAGATCGTCAGGGTTTTCCCTATACTGGAGAGTTTTAATGCATGAAGGAGTTCATCCAGATAGGTTCGGTCCATGTTGGTCTTTTGTAAAAAAGTATGGTACAAAGAAAGTGCGATCTGGAGTTTTGCTTTTTTGTTTTTTTCCACATTGACCATAGGCTTGAATCTGCTCAGGATCGACTCGATACTGGGGTTCTTTCCCTCAGGAAATTTATGGGTGCGTTTGTTGAGAGAACTGCTTAAAAAGATCCCTTCACGCACACCGACACTGCTTGTCACTACTTCCCTGACCCCCATATATTTCAGCAGTTCATCAAAGATCAAGGTCCCCTCTCTGACCGTGTCATAGCGGTTTCGCTTGAGAGGAAATCGTTTCAAACCTTTTGCCGAGGAGCGGTAGATCTGCTCAAAATAGGCATGTTGGGGGGCTACGACATAGCGATAGGCATGTAGCTTATCCAGAGGGTATCCGGTGGATTTCATGATCGATTTTGAAAGTGTTCTCGCAGTACCTCCGATCCCTATGGCCCTATGATGCCTGAAGTGTCCGGGAAGTGCTACAAAAGCGCTATGGATATATGCGATCGCTTCCTCCAGCGGTTTTCCTTGATCAAAAAAAAGCTCTTTGAGTCTGACCGTACCCAGGTCAAGGGAGTAAGTATCAATAATCTTTCCCTTTTTGATCAGCGCAAGGTCTGCAGATCCCCCTCCGATATCGATCGTGATACCTTCTGTGACAGGCAAAAGATTGTTTACCGCGATCGCTCCGTATTTTGCCTCTTTTTTGCCGTCAATAATCTCAATTTCAAGTTGAAGCTCTTTTTTGATCCAGGTGGCAAACAGTTTGCCGTTGGGTGCATCCCTGAGCGCGGATGTTGCTACACATATGGTTTTTGATGTTTTGTATTTTTGGATGGTTTCCTGAAAGGATTGGAGGGCGAGAAATGCACGTTTGATACCGTTAGGCTGAAGGTAGCCTCCCTTCTGGTAGGCCCCTTCCCCTATACGGACTTTGGATTTCTGTTCGCAGATGAGATGAAATCCGTAACGGCTTGTTTTTTCATAGATCACAAGCCTGGCCGAGTTAGAACCGATATCAATAATGGCGGTTCTATGACTCATCTGTTAGTTGTACTCTTCCTGGAGTTTTTCGAATTTGAACATAAGTTCTTCAACGTTCTCTACATTGTCCGGATCAGAGATAATACAATCTACCGGGCATACAGCAATACATTGAGGCTCGTCAAAGTGGCCGACACACTCCGTACATCTGTCCGGATCGATCAGATAGATCGGATCATTCTCTTCAATCGCTTCATTCGGACACTCTTCTCTACATGCATCACATGCGATGCACTCATCAGTAATCATTAAAGCCATGGTTTCCTCAACTTTCGTTTAATTTGTTATTTTTCTGATTTATAACCCAAGAAACCTTATGCTTTATTTAAAATTAAACTTTTATAAAATTTATTTACTTTTTTACCAGGAAAAGAGGCGAAGTGTAGAGAAAAGAACTAAGCCCAAATCGGACTTAGTTTATCTTTTTTGGAAAGCAGAATCTGTAGCCTCTTCTTCTTACCGTTTCAATGGTGGAGATATCAAGCGGTTTGTCCATTTTCTGCCGTATCTGGTTGATGGCCACCTCGATGACATTGGGGGTGACCAACTCAGGCTCTTCCCAGATCGCATCGAGAAGCTGCTCTTTGGAGACGATCTGATCTTTGTGCATCGCCAAATGCGTCAATACCTCAAAAGGTTTTCCTTTGAGTTCGATCTCCTCCCCTTCATAGATGATCTTTTCCTCTTCAGGATTGATGATGAGTTCGTCGATCTCAATAATGTTGGAGGCACCAAAACGGAGTTTTGCTTCTACCCGTACCAGCAGAATGTCAAAATCCAAAGGCTTGCGGATGAAGTCATCCGCCCCGCCGCGCAGTGCTTCGATCTCGCTCTCTTTGCCTGATCTGTCCGAGAGAACGATCACAGATGTTTTGTGTGCGTCCCGTTTGATCTCTACAATGATCTCAATGCCTGACTTGTCGGATTTGTCCCAGCTGAAAAGCACAAGATCATAATTTCTGATGTCAAGCATATATCTTGCGTCATTGATATTTTCAGCGATATCACACTGATAATTGTGTGAAGTTAGTACATCATTTAAAGATTTACTTAGTTCCTCATCTTTCTCTATGATCAATATTCTCATAGTGAAGCTCCTTCTTTATACTTCAGTAATCTGCATATGCCATATCCCGGCTCATCTACTCTCTTCGTTTTACGATATCAACTCAATACCAAAAGTTAAACTTTGCTTAATTATAGCATAATATAGAGTATTTGTGAAAGTTTTTTTTAAGAATTAAATTTCCAGGAGTGGCTGAGTGCTACAGAACACTCGGAAATGATATCAGGTTTTGAGATTTTCAGCTTCAGTGCCGTGATCTGGGGATAGTTCTCAAGCAGTTCTTTCTTGATACCGAGGAGTGCATCCTCAAGGAGTTCGTAACGTCTACTCTTGATATGCGCCATGATCTTTTCTACGATCAGGGCATAGTCAAGAAAGGTATCTTCGTAGGGGTAGGTGGCTTCGAGGTCCACAATGACCCTCTGCGGCCTTTCACGTTCAAAATCAAGCAGCCCGATGATCGCTTCAAAGGTCAATGCTTCTATATGGATAGTCATCAGACTTTTCCTTCCTCTTTTTTGAAAAGCCGGACGATATTCGGGATATGCTTATAGAAGATCACGATGGCGATAATCCAGATAGGTGCATGCGAAGTGATCACGGGAACTTCCGGGTAGATCAGGTAAGAGGCGATGATAAAGGCGACCAGGCCGATCAGAGAGGAGAGAGAAGAGATCTTGAGCCCTTTGGCCGCGATCAGCCAGACTATGATAGCGATCAACGCCGGAACCGGCATCATCACCAGGAGTACCCCAAAACCGGTGGCGACACCTTTCCCTCCCTCGAATGCCAAAAAGACCGAGAAACAGTGTCCCAGGACTGCCAGCACGGCAATGGTCCAGAGTACCCCCTCGGGGGCACCCAGAAATTTTGCGATGAGGATGACGACAACGCCTTTGATCGCATCCAGAAAGAGTGTGATCGCCCCCAGTTTTTTTGCCAGCTTAGGATCTTGCTCTTTGACGACCCTCAGTACATTGGTTGCCCCGATATTGCCGCTTCCTGCCTGTTTGATATCCACGCCTGCAAACTGTTTTGCCAGAAGGTAGCCAAAGGGGATACCTGCAAGGAGATAGGCTGCAAGATAGAGGAGTATATTTTGGTTACTTAATAGATCCATATGTGCTTTCCATTTTCATAAGATAGTGCAATTTTATCCGAATTTAGATAAAATCATACTATTCTGGGGTTTGATGAAGAGTCCCCTTTAGTGATAGCGAAGGATAGCGATGCGTATAGATTATAGAGCTGAGATAAAGAGACTCAAGGAAGAACTGGATGTCACGGTAGTGGCACACTACTATCAGCGTGATGAAGTATTTGAGATGGCAGATATCACAGGCGATTCATTGGAGCTTGCACGCAGATGCAAAGCCGACAAGAATCCATGGGTGGTGTTTGCCGGTGTAGGGTTCATGGGGCAGAGTGTCAAAGTGATCGCACCTGAAAAACGCGTACTGATGCCGAAGATCGCCTGTTGTGCCATGGCAAGGATGATCGACGGCAGCTACTTTGATGAGAGCGTAGCGTATATGGTAAAACACGGGATCGCAAAAGAGAATATCCTGCCGATCACCTATATCAACTCCGATGCCTCTGTCAAGGCGAAAGTCGGGGAGATGGGAGGAATGGTATGTACCTCTTCCAATGCCTACAAGATCATCGAAAAAGGGCTTGAAAGCGGCAAAAAGATCCTCTTCGTACCGGACCGCTGCCTGGGGCAGAACTTTGCAAACAGCATGGGGTTAAAGTCCTGTGTGATCGGGGTGGGGGAGTGTGATCCCAAAGAAGCCGATGTGATCTGCTTCAACGGTTTTTGTTCGGTGCACCAGCTCTTTACGGTCGAGGATGTAGCCTTCTACCGCAACAAATATCCGGGTATCAAGATCGCCGTACACCCGGAGTGCGACACTTCGGTCGTCAAGATAGCGGACTTTGTGGGATCCACTTCGCAGTTGATCAAGTATGTCAACGATCTTGATCCCGAACAGAAGGTAGCGGTCGGCACAGAGTATAACCTGGTTCACCGTATGAGAGAGAAAAATACCTATGTACTCTCCTCAACGAAGCCGGAGTGTCCGACGATGAACGAGACGACACTCGAGGACCTTTATCTGACGCTCAAGTCGATCGAGGATGGCAACCCCATCAATGAGATCGTTGTGGACCCGCATACCGTGAAGTATGCCAATCTGGCGCTAGAACGTATGTTGGCGATAAAGTAACACTTCATTATTGCCAATAGGCAAAGCTTTAGTGAGAGGAATTTTCACTGGGCTTTGCTCAATGAAAAGGAGATTTTTCGGGTGACAAAAAGAAAATTTATCGAGGCGATGGTAGCGGAAGATGTGGGGAGAGGAGATCTCTTCTCCCGTATCAGCGAATCCAAAGCGATCAGGGCCTATATCCTTGCTAAAAGTGACGGGGTATTTGGCGGGCGTGAGTATCTTGAAGCCTTTGAGAAGATATACGGCCTGCATATCGAGTGGGCGATCGATGATGGTGAGGCCTTCTGCAAAGGTGACAGGCTGATGGATATCTATGGTCCGTCGAAGACCATTCTTTCCCTTGAACGTTCGCTGCTGGATGTGGCACTGCATGCAAGTTCTATCGCTACACTGACGAACCGGTATGTCAAGGCGATCGAGGGGACCGGAGTAAAACTCCTTGATACACGCAAGACAAGGCCATTGCTGCGCGAATTCGAAAAGTATGCGGTACGCTGCGGCGGGGGCTTGAACCATCGGATGGGCTTGGATGACTGCCTGATGCTGAAAGATACACATCTTAGAACGATCGATGATCTGGAGAGCTTTATGAAAGAGGTGCGCCAGAAAATACCCTTTACCTCCAAGGTGGAGATCGAGTGTGAGACCCTGGAGATGGTAAAACGTGCGATGAAGGCCGGGGCGGATATCGTCATGTGCGACAATATGAGCCTGGAGGAGACCCGTGAAGTGGTGGCCTTCAGAGATGAAAACTATCCGCACATCCTGCTTGAGGCGAGCGGAAATGTCACACTTGAGACGATACGTGAGATCGCCGATACAGGTGTGGATGCGATCAGTTCAGGAAGCATTATCCATCAGGCCAACTGGATCGACCTCTCCATGAAAGTAGAATAGCTTGGAAGGTAAAACAGAATTGGCTCTGCCTTACGATGAAGTTCGGAAGAAGATAGCGGAAGCAGAGAGTATTACGATACTCTCCCATATCAATCCCGATGCAGATGCCCTCGGTACAGCACTGGGTATCTATCAACTCCTCTCTTGCAACCACAAGGGCAAAAAGATCGAAGTGGTGAATGCTTCAAAAGTATTGCCTAGGTATCTGGACTTTTTACCGCATTACAAAAAGATCAAACATAAGATGGATTATAAAGAGGGTTTGGTGATCACCTGTGACAGCGGGAGTCCGGATCGGCTGGGATTTGATGTGAGCGGCAGGGAACTCATCAATATCGACCATCATCAAAGCAATACGAATTACGGTACGGTCAATATTGTGTTGCCCAAACTTGCTTCAAGTTCGCAGGCAGCTTATGTGCTTTTTAAGGAGCTCTATCGCATCGACCGGTCTGCAGCCACCTGTTTTTACACCGCGTTGCTCTCCGATACCCGATACTTTACTACTTCAAGTGTTACGGCGGAGGTATTGGATGTCGCCAAAGCATTTGTAGTGGCGGGTGCGGATCCCGCTTTTGTAGCACAGAACCTGACCCAAAGAAAACCTTTGAGTGCCTTCCGTATTTTGCAGAGGGCGCTGGCATCGTTAAGCCTGCACCATGAGGCGAGAGTTGCATCACTCTATGTCACAAAAGAGGATATCGCGGCCTCGGGAGCCACTGTCCCGGATATGGACGGTATCGTGGAGTATGCAAGGGAGCTGGCTACGGTAGAGATCGCCTGTTTTGTGATGGAGCTGGAGGAGGGGCTGCGAATCTCCCTTAGAAGCAAGAGTGTTGATGTTTCAAAGGTGGCAAAGGCTTTTGGCGGAGGGGGACACAAGGTCGCAGCAGGCTTTACGGTCTCTTATGCCGAAGGTGTAACGATCGATCAGATGATCGGGAGTATTTTGGAGAAGATCGAAGCGTTTAGATTGCTTGGGTAAAAACAGTAAGTATAAGCGTAGATAAAATAACTATCGATACAATTTTAAAAAAGCTTGATGCAGGATAAATGA
>DSDW01000162.1 GCA_011048515.1 Campylobacterota bacterium
GACTACAGGCTGCTCAAAGAGGGGGAGATCAGGATGGAGATTGATCTGGCTGCGGGCGAGGAGAGAAGGATCGAAGTGCTTTTTGAAATCAGTTATGACAAAGAGAAGCAAATCAGCTACTAACGGGCCTTAGTTAAAATAGGAGCATAAAAATGAAAGTAGTCATCAACCTCTATAAAAAACACAAAAAAACGGTAGACAACTATATCCTGACAGCGATCAAGAATGCACCCCGCGACTATATCGAGCATGCAGATGAACTACTCAAAAAGTATGCTTTCTTGCAGCTGGTTTACAGTGTGGATGAAAGTTTTCAGCAGATCAGCCCGGTGATTTGCCGTCAAAGCAAAGAGCGTTTCAATGTCGGCAGCGATAAACGTCACTACTTTACCAAGTTGGAGCTTGATGAAGACGGTTTTTATATCTCAAACCCCTATATCCATTATCGTACAGGAAAAGCGAGTATTACGGTCGTAAGAAAGATAGGGGAGATCTATTATGTCTTTGACTGTAACCTGATAACGGTGCTTGAAGAGCTGCGTCTGATCGAGTACAACAGTACACACCATAAGTTCAAACAGGTGGTCTATCTCTTAGGTTCTGGGCTTCTGGTCGCGATAGCACTTGCACTCCTTTTTTACGGGGGATACAAATTTGTGATGATCTTCTTTGGTGGAGATGTAGACTTTTTCCATGATATCTTCAAGGCGATCATCTCTGCCACATTGGGTATAGCGATCTTTGACCTGGCCAAACAGATCTTAGAACACGAAGTGATCTTCCACACCTTCACGCGTGATGAGACAAGGGAGTACAAGGTGTTGGGACGTTTTTTGGTCTCTATCATTATCGCGCTCCTCATCGAGACCTTGATGGTGGTCTTCAAGATCGCTCTGGAGGATCATAAAGAGATGCAGGCAGCATTTTTCCTTCTGATAGGAACCACAGCAATGATCGTAGGCCTGGCATACTTTTACAAAACGATCATCGGAATATGTGAAGTAAAAGAGGAGCAGTAACCTCTGATCAGATTATCTTCCGCGATGGAAACGCTTTCTCCATCATGGAGATGCTTCACCCTCCGAATACTGTTCCGATAGGATTGAGGTCATTGAGATAGGTCTGAGTAAGCAGTGTAAAATTTCTCATACTCTGCTCTTTATAAAGTAATATCCGATAAGACCGAACATCATGAGGGTACTTACCGTATCCAGCACACTGAAATGTTCTGCCTCCGTGGCGATACTCAGTACCTCCAGCTTGCCCAAAAAGGTGTCAAAGAGATACCCAAAGAGTATACTCAATGTTGCGATCGTACCTAGATAGAGCAGGAGCGACTTTTTCCCGAACATTTGGGCCACTACACCCATGGTCACACTATTTGTCGCCGGGCCGGCCGAGAGAAAAACGAATGCTGCACCAGGGCTCATACCGCTAAGCATAAAGGCTGCAGCGATAGGCAGAGATGCTGTTGCGCAGACATAAAGAGGCATCGCGATGATCAGTACGGCAAAGTAGGTAAGAAACTGATACTCAAAAAGAGGCTGAAGTATCTCTTTTGGAAGCAGGGTGGTAAACAGACCGCCAAAGATCAATCCGATGAAAAGTGCCTTGTAGATATTGCCAAAGAGGGTTACATATGCGTATTTTAAGGCCTCTTTTGAACTGAACCTTTTTTTCTTCTTCTCTGTGACTTGGCTCTCACAGCAGCAGCCGGAACAACAAACAGGCTCTACAGCCTCTGTGTTTGCCTTGTTATCGATCATGTTTTGCAGCATACCTGTGATAAGCGCAATGATCACCGAAGTGATCACACGATAGAAGGTAAAGAACCATCCGAAAAAACTGTAGGTAGCCAGGATAGAATCTACCCCGGTGATCGGTGTGGAGATGAGAAAACTTTGCACTGCACCTTTGCTGGCCCCCTCCTTTTGCAGTGATTTTGCCAAGGGGATGACTGAACAGGAACAGACCGGCATAGGAATGCCAAGAAGAGTCGCTTTGATGACTGATGCACTCTTTTTCTCTCCCAAATGTGAAGCGATAAAATCATCGGGAATAAGCTGCTTCAGGATACCGGCGATCAACAATCCTATGAGGATATAAAAACTCATCGCATTGGCAAGAATCAGTATGTTTTCAAATAGTTTTAGCAGTAATTCCATGCTCTCTCTCCTTGTTAAAGGAGTCCATTTTAACAGGTCGCTGGTGTAAAAAGCGTGTATTATAGAGATAAAATGATGTATAATGACACAAAGGGGTGATATCTTCACAGGAGTGCGGGATGACAATTGATGAGATAAGATTTGAGATGCGTATCAATGATGTCCAAGAGAGTGATATCGAAGAGATTATTGAGGAGTGCAGACATTCCGGATTTAGTGCAGAAGATATAGATAAAGCGCTTCAGAAGAGAGGATATCCGAAGATATTTACGATTGATTATGATGCGCTTGATACCTATGACGAAGATGTGTGGGATGAGGACTGATGGTCATTTGTCTGAGAGAATGATAGGGAGGAGTTCTTCTGTTTCAGTGTTGTATAGATTATCTATCCTAAACATAATCATAATTAAGTATAATGATATTCCTTCATTTCAGTTAAAAGGTGGAAAATGAAAGATAGTTTTTTGCGTATAGTTACGCTATTGGTGCTGGGATTCATCCTAGTATCCCAGGCAGCGGAAAAAGAGAGTCTTGAAGACAACAGCACAGTACAAGAGCAAAATATCACGATACCGGAGCAGACGAACCAGGAACTCATCAAGCCTATCATAGGTGCGGTAGAACAGGTACGGATCATCCCGGGAAATATCATACTTGAAGCACGTATCGATACAGGGGCGACCACAACTTCATTGGGTGTCGATGAGATGGAAATTTGCAATGAGGACGGAAAAGAGTATGTTGAAATCATGTTAAACGGCATGAAAAGCAAACATAAGATCATACGGTTTATCAAGATAAAACAGCATGGAAAGAAGTCTTTGAAACGTCCTGTAATACGTTTGAGACTGATCTTGGGAGAGGTGTCCGAGAGTGTGGATGTAACGTTGGCAGACAGAAGTAATTTCAAATATAAATTACTGATAGGCCGCAATTTTCTTTATGAACGTTTTGTCGTAGATGTGAGTTTGAAATATACCACTACTCCCAAATCATATGAGGAGAAATAATGTCTTCAAAATTTCAGGTGATGATTATCGCTTTGATGCTTGCGGTAGCAGGCTTTTTTATCGTATGGTATAAAGTAGCATTTCTCAATATTCCTTTAACTCCCCATGAAAAAAAAGACTACTTTACGATCAGTACCGAGGTGAGTTTTACAGGAGAAAATACTCCGGCGGAGATCACCATGGCGCTGCCGGCCCAACAGGAGGATGTGAAGATCATTTCACAGGAGAGCGAGTCGGGAGATTTTGGCTTTACGATTTCAAAAACACGGGAAGGTGAACGTGCGGTATGGTCCAAAAGAGAGATAGAAGGAGAACAGAAAATCTTCTATAAAATCACGGTTTCTCCCGAACAGTTCTACCGGTATGTACCTGAGAGTGAGATCATTTCAATGACTAGGCCAATTGAAAGGGATATTGATACGGATGCACTTTTTGCCCTATGGGAGGAAGTCGAACGATCTGCAGCAATGAGCCTGATTGAAACAGTACGTACCCATTCCTCCGGTCCGTTTACTTTTGCGGCACTGCTTATAGATCAACTGAATCGGGAAACTCCGAGCGATTCGGTCAAGCTGCTTCTTAAAATGAAAAGAGAAGACAAGGCATCGCTGATTACTAAAATTCTGATGCACGAAAAGATAGCGATAAGAAAGGTACGCGGGATCGATCTCAAAGACAGGCTGAAAGGTCGTACTCTGACGGAAATGCTGGAAGTGTACACTGATGAGGGCTGGAAGCTGTTTGATTATGAAATAGGACATATGTACAAACCGAGCAATTTCTTTGTGTGGCAAAGAGGCAATGATGCACTGTTTACGGCCAAAGGGGTGAGCAAGCCAAAACTGCGTTTTTCGGTTACCCAGACACAGGTGCCGGTCATTTCCAGCATTCAGCAGAATGTCTACGGAAGCAACAGCGAGTTCCTGAACTTTTCGCTCTTTACGCTGCCTGCTTCCCAGCAGAATGCATTTAAGCAGATATTGTTGGTACCTATGGGGGTTTTGATCGTCGTCATCCTGCGTATCCTGGTAGGGATACGCACCATGGGGACATTTATGCCTGTACTCTTTTCCCTGGCATTTATACAAACATCACTGCTTAACGGACTGGTGATGTTCTTTGTGATCGTCTTTTCGGGACTCTTTATCCGGTTCTATCTTTCAAGGCTCAGGCTATTGCTGGTAGCCAGAATTTCAGCAGTGATTATCGTGGTGATCGCGATCATGTCACTGATGAGTATCGTAAGTTACAAGCTTGGACTCACCCAGGCACTGAGTGTGACGTTCTTCCCGATGATCATCCTCTCCTGGACGATCGAACGTATGTCTATCCTCTGGGAAGAAGAGGGAGGAAGAGAGGTATGGATACAGGGAAGCGGTTCGCTGCTTGTTGCGGTTTTGGCCTATTTTGCGATGATGAACGAGTATGCAGCCTACCTCTTTTTCAGTTTCCCGGAACTGTTGCTGGTGATTCTTGCCGTGATCATTGTTATCGGCCGTTACACAGGCTACCGCCTGAGCGAAATTTTCAGGTTCGCACCGTTGGGGCGCTCATGATCTTCTTTGAGCGTATCACGAAGCTTCGTGCCAAAGGCGTGATCGGCATGAACTTCAGGAATATCGAGTTGATCGGGCGTTACAATGAAAGAAGCAAGTATCCGCTGGTGGATAACAAGCTGATCACCAAAAAGATCGCAAAAGAGGCGGGTATTGCCGTAACAGAACTCTACGGAAAGATAGAATGGCAGTCTCAGCTGGCACACCTTCATGAGATGCTGGCGCCTTATGGGAGCTTTGTGATCAAGCCCGTACACGGAAGCGGCGGCAAAGGGATCGTGGTGATCACGCACAGGGAGGATGATCTCTTTATCCGGGCGAACGGTACCTCAATGACGCTTACTGAGATTCATACCCACATCACCAATATCCTGAGCGGACTCTACTCTCTGGGAGGACGGTATGATATCGCGATCATAGAGAAGATGGTCGAGTTTGATCCTGTTTTTCAGGATTATAGCTATGAGGGTGTGCCTGATGTCCGTTTGATCGTCTATAGGGGATACCCTATGATGGCGATGATGCGGTGTCCTACACATGAGAGTAACGGTAAGGCGAATTTGCATCAAGGGGCAGTAGGTGTCGGGATCGATATTGCAACGGGTAAAGCGACCAATGCCGTGCAGCACAATCTACCCGTTACAGTGCACCCCAATACCAAGCATGACTTTTCCAAACTACAGATACCGCAATGGGAAGAGATTCTCAAAATCGGTGCGAAGTGCTATGATATGACAGGTCTTGGCTATCTTGGGGTGGATATCGTTTTTGACCGGAATGTCGGTCCTCTCCTGCTTGAATTGAATGCGCGTCCGGGCCTGGCGATACAGATCGCCAATGATAAAGGGGAGTATTTCAGGGTCAAACGCATCGATCAGGAGGCACAGGGGCGAAGTGCCGAAGAGAGGGTCACTTTCAGCATGAACATACTGAGTCAGATATAAGAAAGGTGAAGATGAAAAAAATTGTCTTTTTATTGTTGATCTTCTGCTCAATGGTTCACACTGCGGAAGCAGATAAGCGTTTTTTTGCCAATGAGAGCAAAAAAGCCTATCTTGCAGAGATGGAAGCGAACATTACTGTCAATCCTGACAAAGAGACTTCGACCATTGAATCCGCTCTTCTCAAGCAGATCATATCACAAGATCAAAAAAACGTTCAAATCGGGTATACCAAGGAAGAAATAACACCTGATCAGAGAGTCGATCCTGCAGATTTTACAAAAAGTATTGCGCGGTATACGAAGGCCAAAGAGACCTTGGAGCAAAGCCAGAAAAAGGCTGCCGAATTAAGCAGTAAACTGGAGTATGTAAAAAAACAGATCAAAAATATCACCGAAGAGGAGAAGGCAAAGCTTCGAATCTACCAGTTGCAGTTTACTCTCTATAAACAGCTTCTCGATCAGGAACAAGGCAAAATAGCGATGCTTGATGAGGCACTGAAGTCCAATGAGAAGCTTTTTGTAAGTATGCTTGCACAGCTTGCTACAGAGGGGTATGAAGAGCGCCTGATGCAGCTTGAAAAAGATCACTTCACGCTTGAAGCTCAGCGAAACAAAATCGCCGAACTGGATGTAAAAATAGAACACAATACTTTTCTGGAGTCACAGGAGTTGGAACAGCTTCTTGAAGAGCACAAACTTTTGGAAGAGAATCTCAATGCTGCCTCGATCATCACGGCGCAAAGCATGTTGGATGTTGCCTTATTTGAACTGGCGCTAAAAAAAGACGAGCTTTTTTATAATTCGTTGAAAAAAGCCGATAATGTGATCGCCGCTGTGACATCAGCGGAAAAAAAAGCCCTGGAACTGCACCTTCAGCTCCTCAGATCTCTGGGAAAAGAGTATTTCGGGATGACGTCTGTTGCTGTGATCGCATCCAAGGAGGGGCTGACGGACACACTCAACTATTTCATATCGCTGCTTTTCGAACCCCTTTTTGTGTTCAATGAAAAGGCAGTGAGCAGCGCAGATGTTTTGAAGATCCTGTTGATATTTGTAGTAGGCGGTTTTATCGCATCACTCTATCGAAGACGTATATTGAGATGGTCTTCA